>JAFECX010000166.1 GCA_018241895.1 Pseudomonadota bacterium | reverse complement strand
CTGCGCAGGGTGCCAAGGCGGCGGCAGACCGCGCGCGCGCGCCAGCGGCGCAGCGCACGCTGCTCGTGCTCGGCGACAGCCTGTCGGCCGAATACGGCATCGCACGCGGCACCGGCTGGGTGGCGCTGCTGCAGGCGCGCCTGGCGCGCGACAAGCTGCCGTGGACCGTGGTCAACGCGAGCGTCAGCGGCGACACGACGGCAGGCGGCCGCTCGCGGCTGCCGGCGCTGCTGCAGCAGCACCGCCCGCAGATCGTCGTCGTCGAGCTCGGCGGCAACGACGCGCTGCGCGGCCTGCCGCTGGAGATGACCGAGGCCAATCTGATCGAGATGGCGCGCGCGGCCAAGGCGGCCGGGGCGAAGGTGCTGATTGCCGGCGTCGCCGTGCCACCCAACTACGGGCGCCGCTACGCCGAAGGCTTTGCGGCATTGTTCTCCAGGGTTGCGAAGGCCGAGGGCGCGGCGCTCGTGCCGTTCCTGCTCGCCGGCGTCGCCGACGGCCCCGACCCCTACGCGCTGTTCCAGCCCGATCGCATCCACCCGAAGGCCCAGGCGCACCCGCGCATCCTCGACAACGTCTGGCCGGTGCTGCACCCGATGCTGCGCTGAGAGCCTGTGAACGAACCACTCACGCCCACTCGACGCGGCCGGACGCAAGACGACCGTGTTCAGCGCGCCGCCTCGCGGTCGCGATCGCGATCGCGCCGCACCGGCTCGGGAATGCGTTTGCGTTCCTCGTCGCTTCGCTGCGGCACGGCTTGCGGCGCGGCTTGCGGCATGGTCTGCGGCGCAGGAGCCGGTGGCACCGCGGCAGCGGCAGGAGGACGCACGCGCTCGGGGGCACGGGCCGCGGGCGGCGGCGGCACCGGCGCGGCTGGAGCCACCGGCGCGAGCGGGGACACCCGAGGCACGGGCGCGCCCGGAGCCAGCGTGTCGCCCGGCGTCCTGCCCGGCATGCGCTCGCGACGAGCATCGATCCCGGATGCGGACTCGCCATGCCGCTCGCGCCCGTTCCATCGCCCGTCGGCCGCCGGCTGCTGGCCCTGGCGCGGCGGTGACGGCGCCGCGCCGTCGGGCACGACACGCGCCGGGGGCACCGGGGCTGCAGCGGGCGGGCGCTGCGTGGACCACGGCAGCGCCTGCGGCTCATCGCGTTGCGGCGTGCCGTCGCGTTCGCGCTCGGGTGCACGATCGTGCTCGCGCTGCGGCGTGCCCTGCGGCTCGCGCTGCGGCGTGCCCTGCAGCTCGCGCTGCGGCGTGCCCTGCGGCTCGCGCTGCGGCGTGGCCTGCGGCTCGCGCTGCGGCGTGCCCTGCTGATCCCATCGCGGCGGACGCTGCTGATCACGCTGCGGCGCGCCCGGCCGATCGGGCGGTGGCACGACGACCGGTGCGCGCGGCGGCACGGCGGGCTGGCCGCGCGGTGGTGCACGGTCGTGATCGCGCGGCACGCCGCGATCGGACTCGAACTGCGGCAGACGATCGCCGCCACCCGGCCCGGTGCGGGCGCGGCCGCGGTCGCTGTCCCCCGGTGGCGCAGGCGGGCGCCCCTCGTCCTCGGCGCGCCGGGGCAGGCGCGGCATTGGCGCCGGCGGCACGAAGCCCCCCACGACGGGCCGGCGCGCGGCCTGCGGCGCTTCGATGACCGCGCGCGCCACCGGCTCGCGCCTCAGGAGCACATCACGCGGCACCACGGTTAGGCCGCCAGGCTCACGCTGGTTCGCGTACATGAACGGCCCCGTCGGCGCCGCGCGCGGCGCCGCAGCCCCGGGGCGGCGCTGCGGCCAGGGCAGCACGAGCCGATCCTGGTAGCGCGGCGTGTGGCGGTACCACGGCACGTACACCTCGCGCGGCGCCAGCGGCACCCAGCCGACGGCCGGGCCGCCCACGTTCACGCTCACGCTCCAGTTCGCACCGCCCACCCAGGCCACGAGCGCGGGCGCATACACCGGCCGCACCACGTAGCCGCCCGGGCACCAACCCCAGCGGCCGCCCCACGAGACCCAGCGTCCGTAGTGAAACGGCGCGAAGCCCCAGGGTGCGTCGTCGATCCAAGTCCAGCCCCAGGGCGGGACCCAGGCCCAGCGGCCGTCGCGGTATGGCGCCCAGCCCACGACGACCGTCGTCGGGAACCAGACGGCGCCGTAGTCGGCGCTCTGCTCCCAGCGCCCGTAGCGCCCGAGGTCGTCGGCGCCCGTCATCTCCGGCGACACGTAGCCGGCAGCGGCGGCGCGTTCGTCGTCGCGCTGGTTTGCGCGCTGGGCCCAGTCGGCGAACTCGTCGCCGATCATCACGCCCGACACCATGCGCAGCGAGGCGGCATCACGGGACAGGCGCACGCGCTGGCCGGGGACGACGAGGCCTGCAGGCTGGCCGACCACCTGCAGTTCGCCACTCCACGCACCCGCCCAGGTGCTGTCGTCGCTGCGGTCGATGCGGTAGTAGCCGCTGCGCTGCGGCGCGAGTTGTGCCTCCTGCGTGACGACTTCGAGCTCGTGCGCGACCTCGCGCGAGCGCACGCGCACGGCCAGCGCGCCGGCATGCAGCTCGAAGACCATGCGTTCGTCGTCGAGGCGCTGCACCTCGATCTCGGTCGCGTGGCCCAGGCGCAGCGTGGTCGAGCCGACCTGCACCTCGGCACGGCCGTCGACGGCGGTGGACAGCCGGTCGCCGCCGCTGAGCGGCCGGTTGCGCTGGGCCGCCAGCCACTGTCCGCTGTCGGCGTCGAATCGAAAGACGCTGCCCTGCAGATCGGCGACGCGCCCGACACGCCCCGGCGGATCCTCCTGCGCCGCGGCCGGGCCGGCTGACGAGGCGAACAACGCCAACCCGAGCAGCAGCCCCAGCGCGGCCGCGAGCAGGCGATCGAATCGTGAACGTGGTGTCATGTCCATGAGGCTACAACGACCCGCCGGCACGCCGCGTCGACCGCCTGAGGCGTAAAGCGATGTTTCGCGGCGTTGCGCCTTTGGCGCGGCGCGCGAGGGCCGCCGCTGTGCTGCGGTTTCCTGCTGCTGCAGCGCAGGCATGGAGATGGCTGCGGGCCGACACCCACGCGTGCCGGAACCCGCAGAATTGCCCCCATGGACGACACCCGCCATCCGCAGCCCGAGCCGTCGGGGCATCTGCCCGAGACGCCCACACAGACGCTCGACCGGCTCGTGCACACCAGCCTCGCGCCGATCACGGGAGGTCTGTCGCCGGTCTCGCTCGGCCTGGCCTGGGCGGACTGGGCGCTGCACCTGTCGCTGTCGCCGGGCCGACGGATGGAACTGGCCGCGCTCGCGGCGCGGCACGGCATCGAGTGGATGCACACCCTGGTCCGGCCGGCCGAGGGCGAGCGCGTGGGCGAGGCCGACGACGACCCGCGCTTTCGCGATCCGGGGTGGACGCTGTGGCCCTTCAACGCGCTGCGCTCGGGCTTTCGCCATGCCGAGTCGTACTGGCGCGAGGCCGCGTGCACGCCGGGCATGACCGCGCACCACGCACACGTGACGCGCTTCTTCGCGGGGCAGTCGCTCGACATGCTGGCGCCTTCGAACTGGATCGCCACCAACCCGGTCGTGCTGGGCGAGACGTTCCGCTCCGGCGGCGTCAACCTGGTGCAAGGCACCATGAACTGGCTGCGCGACGCCACCGGCCAGCCCGACCCGCTGCCCCCCGGCCGGGCACCGCAATACCGCGTCGGCATCGACGTCGCCGCGACGCCGGGGCAGGTCGTGCACCGCAATCATCTGGTCGAACTGATCCGCTACGCACCACAGAGCGCGCAGGTGCATGCCGCGCCGCTGTTCGTGGTGCCGTCGTGGATCATGAAGTACTACATCCTCGACCTGTCGCCGCACAACTCGCTCGCGCGCTACCTCGTCGGCCAGGGCCACACGGTGTACATGCTGTCGTGGCGCAACCCCGATGCCGCAGACCGCGACCTGTCGATGGACGACTACCTGCGGCTGGGCATCTTCGACGCGCTGGCCGCCATCGGCCGCCTGCACGGCCGCGAGCAGCCGGTGCAGGCCATGGGCTACTGCCTCGGCGGCACGCTGCTGGCCATCGCCGCGGCGGCGCTGGCGCGCAACGGACAGCACCACGCGGAGCTGCCCGCGCTCGCTTCGATGACGCTGCTGGCCGCGCAGACCGACTTCTCCGAGCCGGGCGAACTAGGCCTGTTCATCGACGAGGGCCAGATCGCCTACCTCGACGGCATCACGCGCAGCCAGGGCTTTCTCACGGGCAAGCAGATGGCCGGATCGTTCCAGTTCCTGCACTCGCGCGACCTGGTATGGACGCGGCGCATGCGCGAGTACCTGATGGGCGAGCGCGAGCAGACGAGCGATCTCATGGCCTGGAATGCCGACACCACGCGCATGCCCGCGCGCATGCACCACGAGTACCTGACGGCGCTGTACCTGCGCAACGCGCTGGCCACCAGCAGCTACCGCGTCGACGGCCAGGCCGTCTCGCTGGCCGACGTGCGGCTGCCGATCTTCATGGTGGGCACCGAGCGCGACCACGTCTCGCCATGGCGCTCGGTGTACAAGCTGCACCACCTCAGCGACGCCGAGATCACCTTCGTGCTGACGGTGGGCGGCCACAACGCCGGCATCGTCTCCGAGCCCGGCCACGCGCGGCGCAGCTACCGCATCGGCACGCGCGCGGCCGAAGGCCCCTGGATCGATGCCGACGAATGGCTGGCAGCGGCGCAGCGCCACGAAGGCAGCTGGTGGCCGGCCTGGCACGAGTGGCTGGCCGCACGCTCGGGGCCGCTGCAACGTGCGCGCCCGATCCCCAGGCACGCGGCACTCGGCCCCGCGCCGGGCGACTACGTGATGAAGCGCTACGCGGAGTGAGCGCCCGGGGCGCGCGCCCGCCGCGCGCGCACCGCGTCGGCGAGTTCGCGCAGCAGCGGCGCCGTCTGCGCCCAGCCCAGGCAGGCATCGGTGATCGACACGCCGTGCTTCAGCGGACGCCCCGGCACCAGGTCCTGGCGCCCCTCCTCGAGGTGGCTCTCGATCATGACGCCGACGATGCGCCGCTCGCCGGCGGCCACGCGCGCGGCGATGTCGCGCGCGATCTCGACCTGACGGCGGAACTGCTTCTCGCTGTTGGCGTGCGAGCAGTCGATCGTCACCTGCTCGCGCTGACCCGCCGCGCGCAGCGCCGCGCAGGCCGCGTCGACGCTCGCTGCGTCGTGGTTGGGCCGCGTGCCGCCGCGCAGGATGACGTGGCAGTCGGCGTTGCCACGGGTCTCGAAGATCGCCGCCTGGCCCATCTTCGTCATGCCCATGAAGGCATGCGGGGCGGCCGCGGCGACGATGGCGTCGACCGCCACGCGCACGCCGCCGTCGGTGCCGTTCTTGAAGCCCACCGGGCACGACAGCCCCGAGGCCAGTTGGCGGTGCGTCTGGCTCTCGGTGGTGCGCGCGCCGATGGCGCCCCAGGCCACGAGATCGCTGATGAACTGCGGGCTCAGCAGGTCGAGGAACTCGGTGCCGACCGGCAGGCCGCGCTCGACGATCTCGAGCAGCAGGCCACGCGCCAGTTCGAGCCCCTCGTTCATCGCGAACGTGCCGTCCAGTCGCGGATCGTTGATGTAACCCTTCCAGCCCACCGTGGTGCGCGGCTTCTCGAAGTAGGTGCGCATCACCACCACCAGCGCATCGCCCAGTCGCGCCGCCTCCTCCGCGAGCCGCGCCGCGTACTCGAGCGCCTCGCGCCGGTCGTGGATCGAACACGGGCCGACGACGACGACGAGGCGCTCGTCTGCGCCGTGCAGCACGCGCGAGATCGCCTGGCGGCTGGCTTCGACCAGCGCCAGCGTGGCGTCGGACACCGGCAGCCGCTCCATCAGCAGCGCCGGCGTGATGAGCGGGCGCACGGCCATGATGCGCGTGTCGTCGATGCGCGTGGTGTCGCGCGTGGGCTGGCGCTGGCCGACCTCGCGGTCGTGGCTGGGGTCGTCGAGGGTTCTCATCGGCGATATTCTCGTCGCGCCGCGCCGCCGCCACGCGCCGCCGCCACGCGCCGCCTTCACGCGCCGCCTTCACGCGCCGCCTTCACGCGCCGCCTTCACGCACTGCCTTCACGCACTGCCTTCACGCACGGCCTTCACGCACTGCCTTCGCGCACTGCCTTGGCATCCTGCCCTCGCGCAGCGCCTCCCGCAACGCCGCGTGGATCGCCACTTGCGTCGCCGCGGCCGCACGGGGCATGCTGCACATCCCGATGCACAGCGGAGCGGACCATGCCACGACGCGAGAAGGTGACGATGATCGACGTGCGCAGCGCGCTGGGCGCGGGCGAACTGGGGCCCTTCCCCTTCGAGCAATACGCGCGCTGCTGCCTGGCACAGGGCGATTCGTGGTTCTCGATCGGCGCCGTGCCGCCGCATTTCACGACCAACCTGCTGCTCGAAATGCGCCTGGCGCGCCGCACCGTGGTGGTGCAATGCGCACGCCCGGGCAAGCTGCTGCGGCTTTTCACCGACACCACGCGCGAGCAGGATTTCCTGCGCATGATGCAGGGCCCCGTCTCGCGCCGCTGGGACGCGATCCTGATCTCGGGCGTTGGCAACGACCTCGTCGCCGCGCTGGGCAGTTCACCCGGCGAGCCGCCCGAGCGGCGCCTGCTGCGCACGCCCGCCGAGCGCGGCACGGGCCACCACCCCGCGGCCGACTACGTGAGCGAACCGGGCTGGGCGACGTTCGACGCGCACATCCGCCACGTCTTCGCTCGGCTCGTCGAGTTGCGCGAGCGCGGCCCGAACCGGCAGGTCCCGCTCGTCATGCACGACTACGCACGCGTGATGCCGCGCCCCGCGCCCGCCGGCCTCGGCGCCGGCCCGTGGCTGCATCCGGCATTCGAGGACTACGCGGTACCGCACGACGACCGCCTTGCCGTGTCGGACGAATTCACCGCGCGCGTGGCAAAGCTGCTGAAGTCGATGATCGACGAGCGCATGGCCGCCGACCCCGCTGCGGGCCTGTACCTCGTCAACACGCGCAGCGCCGACGTCGAGCTCGCCGCAGCGGGCAGCACGGGCCGCTCGGGCGACTGGATCAACGAGATCCACCTCACGCCGCAGGGCTATCGCAAGTGCACCGTGCTGTGGGCCGATGTGATCGATCCGCTCTTTGCGTGAGGCGCGGCCGCTCCAGCGCACGGGCGAGCCCTGCGCCGAACCGGCTTGTCCGGCGCACCGGCGATCGATACGTCAACGACCTTCACGTGCCACGGAACCGGCCGCACGCCGGCGCCATGAGGACGCGCCGAGCACGGCAAGCGCCGCCAGCGACAGGCTCAGCGCAGCAGGTTCGGGAATCGCAACGCTTTGCCCCCGAAGCGCCACGTCGACCAGATCGAGAGACGAATCGAGAGCCATCGCGTCGGTCAGTTGGAACGCGCCCGAGGAGAAGGCCACATCTGCGGCATTGAAGTCGATCCGGGCCAGAACCCCCGATCCGCTGACGCCGGGTATCGCTCCGATCAGCGTGTCGAAGACGAAGCTGATGACGCCGCTGGTGTTGTCGATCGTGCCCCCGTCGAAGAAAGTCGTGCCCCCGCTCGCCAGGAACGCGCCTTCGGTCACGCCGCTCGCCGTGAACAAGGCCGGATCGAACGTGACGTCGAACTGGAATGCATACAGATCCGTGACATCGAGGGCCGATACCTGCACGGCGAAGGGTGCGCCCCTCTCCACGCTGGCGGGGCCCGTGAGGGCGATGGTCGGCGCCGCGATGGCAGCCGACAGCGGCAACATCGCCAGCGTGGCCGTGGCCAGGCCGGTCTCGAGGCGGCGAAACAGACGGTTCATCGAAGTTCTCCTGAGCTTGTATCGGCGGGTTTGCCGAAGGGTCGCCGCGGCCGGCCAGGCCGGCCGCGGCGGACGCCCCGATCGTCGGATGTGGATCACCTGCACACCGTCCCCGCCGGGATCAGGGCGGCAATGGCGGCGATGTCGCGGATGTCGATGACGCCGTTGTCGTCCATGTCCGCGCGCGGGAGGAAGCGTGCGTCGCCGCTGCGTGCACCGACCGCGCCCTTCGCCAGCCCGAGGTCGGCGCAAGTCGTGGCACCGTCCCCGTTCACGTCCCCCGGCGTCGCCAGCGCGACGAATATCGCGTCGGGCGACGTGAACTCTGCGTCCTTGCTGCCGTCGCCGAAGACGAAGAACCCGCGCTGCTTCTTGGCGCCACGGTTCGGGAACGGGTCCGGGTTGGACGCCGCGTAGCTCGGATTCACCGAGTACAGATCGGTCTTCGAATCCGCCACGACGGCCGTCACCCCTTGATACGGAGCATCCGCGAGCGCCAGATTGACGGACACGTAAACGGCATTCGAGTCAAAGGCGGATACCCGCTTGGAGAAGAACTTGTCCGCGCTCGCTCCCGCCGGCGCCGTCAACTCGACCACGGCGCCGCCCTTCAGCACATTGAACGAAAAGTTCTTCAGGCCACCCTTCACGAGCGCATTCCACTGCCCGGCATTCAGGTCGGCCGGCTTCCTGATCTTGAACTCCAGCCTCATCGGCAACACGAACGTGTTGGCGACGAAGTCCGCGTTGTCCAGGGGAAGGTAGACGCCCCCCGGGCCGTGGCCCGCCGCGAACGCGGCCGCCGACGGCGAACTGTTTCCACGCCCATCCCACATCGGAATGTTGAACGACGTGGCAGCCGCGAGCCGCTTGCCACTGGCGAGGTATCCCGGCAGCACCGCGGCCGAGGCGTCCTTGTAGGTCCCGATCGTGACGTCGAGCAGGTCGAGGTCGGCCCGGTCGGCGTTGAGCCCCGCAAGGTCGGCCCACATGTACTGCGCGCCGGCGGGTCCCGAATAGCGCGCCATCTCCAGCATTCCGTCGGCCATCATCTTGGTCATCTGGACCGCCGATGCGATCTTCATGCGCTCGTTTGCCGTGTGCCACCAGCGCTCGTTGCCCGGAATGATCGCCCCGAAGGCGTTCATCTTGTTGCGGAAATTGCCGGCGAGCGTGCCGCCGGTGGTGCCCTGCGCATAGGTCAGATCGAGCAGCCCGTAGACATCGCTGAACGCCGCGGGATTGTGATTCATCGTCCCCCGGTAGCTCGCCAACTGAAGCGCGATCAGCGGGTTGTCGTGGGTCATGTAGAGCGAAGGATTCGAAAACGCTGCAATCGTGCCCAGCGTGAACCCCCGGCCTTGCCACGCGCTCCTCACCGCGGCGATGGCGGTATCGTAGTCGGTCGCATTCTTGTGCATGCTTCGCATGTACATGGGAATGCTCAGGCTGCCCGAACTCGCCGTATAGAAGCTCGCAAGCGTTTCCGAGTTGATCCCGCCCATCAGCGCGAACGTCAGGTTCGGAGCGCCGTTGTCGACGTTGCGCAGCAGACTCTCGGAGATGCCCATATATCTTCCGATATAGGCCTCGCCTTCGACGCCGCCGCGGAAGAACAGGTCGGCGATCCCATCCGCCGCCTTCTTGAGCTGGAGATCCGCAGCGGTGATTCCGCTGGCCCCGAGCGCCTGCGACAGCAGATACATTCCCCACACGACGGCATTCTTGCCGTAATGCGGCGTCGGCATTTCCATCGCCACGCCGGTATTGATCTCGAGAATTACATTATTACCCGACAGCTCGGTCCTTACCTTCGGCGTTTCCGTCGGGGCGGCGCCGAGCCAGCGCTGCGCCGCCGCGGCGGCCAGAATGCTGTTGACGAAGCTGGTCCTCCCGCTGCTGTTCACAGCGGATACGTCCAGAGTGAACACGGCTCGCGACGCGACTTGAGTGGTGCTGCCGTAAGCAATGTCTTTCAGCGTCGGATCCCCTGCTCTCAGGGTCACGCCGGCCACGGCCGAGACGAGGGCGAACGCCTTGCCGCCGTCGCTTGCAAGGCTCATCGAAACCGCAGGAGTCGAGGCAACGGAATTGCCGACGATCACCGGGAAGCGCGAATCCGACGTGTACGCCGCGATCGGCATCTCCTCCCGATTCAGCATCTTGTACGCCCAGTTATCGTAGAAGCTTGGATTCGACGTGTAATAAGGGATGCTCATGAAGCTGGCGGTGTTGGCCACGCTCGGCGTTCCCGGGCCGCCGTCTTCGTAAATGCCCATGACGATGCGGATGCGCCGGTCCCGGGGCAATCCGGTCTCCATCAGAGCCTTCGCCGCCAGCATCGTCGCCAGCGTCGGACCGCTGTCGTCCTGGATGCCGGCGCCGTAAATCCAGCCGTCGCGCACGTAAGGCGTGTGGTAGCTGTCTGGCGAGTACGCCGACGCCGTGCCCAGCAGCCCGTCCGGGCCTCTCCAGCGGGCCAGCTGCGCGGCGCTGACGGAGGCGGTCGGCGAGTCGAGGTGACTGAGCGCCATGACCATCTCGGGCGCATCGGGGTCGCCGATTTCCACGTAAACGTATTTATCGGCTTGCCTCTGCACGACGACGGGGAATCCGTGCGCCTTGGCGAGTCCGACCAGCCAGGCCAGCTTGGCGGACTTCCGGTCGCGCTCGTTCTGGTTGGCTGCTGTATTGTTGACGGGAAACGGATAGGCCGTCGACACGGCGGCGCCGCCGGCGCCGCGGGAAATGGAGTCGTAGCTGCCGCCATCGAGCATGGCGCCGACGAGGGTGAGCGGGTTATAGCGGCCGTCGCCGACCACGGTATTGCCGACGTCGCCCGCCAAAGCCTCGACCGCGGCGTGCACGGCCGTCCGCTCTGCCGGCGTGACCGAGGGCGCATACGTCTGGACCGGGGGTGCGGCGACGGCAGGCACGCACAAGGGCAGCGCGAAGATACCGCTTAGTAATTGCTTCTTCACTCGGTCTCCTTCACACAAAGCAAGCACACAAGGCCGCCATCGGGCCGAAGGCGGACGGACCGATCCTTGTCGGATTCCCAGGTTGGAACAATTCTGATTCCCGTTGGCGGTGCGGCGCCTACGGATCAACCCTTGCCTGGCGCAATCGTGCGCCCGTAACCGTTTCGGGCAAGACCGCTGCGAAGCTTCCTCGAAGCCGGCCTGACCGCCCTACCACCGCAGTGTCAGACCCACCCCCAGCATCCGAGCGGCCGGCCCGTCGCCCTTCGTGCGGCGCCAGACGATATCCAGATCGACGTCGTCGCCGTGGTGGTAGATCAGCCCGACGAGGCCATACTTTTCGTTGGCGGCGCCCGGCTCGGCGGCGCGAGCGACGCCGATGTCGGCGGCCAGCGTCCACGATGCGCCCAACGCATAGAGGACGGCGGTGGACGCGGCCCAGAGTTGCTTGCGCTCACCGGCCTTGTTGTCGTTGTAGGTGGCGCCGGCGTTGACCAGCCAGGTCCAGGCGCCGCGCTCGACGTGTGAGAGCAGCGTGAGCGACGCGGTGGCGCGGCCGTTACCCAGGCCCTTGCGTTCGCTGCCGGTGGGCAGGGTGAATTCCGGGCGCAGGCCCAGCGTCCAGCCGTTGCCGTCGTCGAAGTAGCGCCATTTGGCGAGCACGGTGGCGTCGCCGGCGCCGCGCTCGGTGGACGCGCCACTGGCGCTCGTTTGCAGCCAGGGGGCGTTGACGGCGACGTCCAGCGTTTCCGTCATGCCGCGCGTGAGGGTGACGTTGTATTCGCGCACCCGGACGGTGACGCCGTCATCGCGCACGCGGGTGTGATCGGTGTTGGCCTCGAACTGCCAGTGGCCGGCGCCCTGGGTGCCGGTGTCGTCGCTCACCAGCGGGTGCGCGGCGCGGGCATCGTGGGCCGGTGCGCCCAGCACGAGCAGTGCGGCGGCGAGCACGGCCGGGAGATTCGTCCTCGGACTGGCCGCGGCGGTGGCGGCCCGGGGCAGCGGTTCCGCGACTGGTTCCGCGATTGGTTCGGCGAACGGTCGCGCGAACGGTCGGGCGAACGGTCGGGCGACCGTTCTGGCGAGGCGGGGCGGGGTCGGAATGCGCATGGTCGAAGGAGTGGCTTGGGACTGGGAAGCGGACGGGTGGGAAGGGGTGTCGCCGGTCGTCCCCTCCCTGGTCCGTCCGGTGAGCACACCCGTCGCGACTCGGTGCCGCAGTGGGTGCGGAGCGGCGATTGTCGACATGAACAGGAACGATTCGCATTCGTGATAATACGAATACGCCCTGTCCAGCGCTGTCGCCGGCCTGCCCTGCCCGCGGCCCTGCCTCCTTCTTGACCTCTTCTTGCTCCGACTTGCCTCTTCCTGCGCCGGCGCACAGGCACTCGAAGCTGCAGCGCGTCAGGCCGCAGCGGCGCTCACCTGCAGTGCCGGGGACCGAAAGGCGCCACGCGCCGGGCCGCGCCCGCCGCTCGCCGTCAAGCTCTCGAGCTGCCCTGCTCGCCTGCGGGCCTCAGCACGCCGGCGCGCCGTCGCGCATTGACACCTCGGCCGCATGCCGGGCGGCGTCGTGGGTGGCGGCTGCGCCTTCGGCCCACGCGCAGCGGCACTGCAGACACACGAACCGCGAGGGCGCGGTCATGGCCACGGCAGGAGGATGTCGGCCGGCTGCGCCTTGGCGCGCCGCGCTCCCGCGGCAGCGGCGGACTTGTGCGCCGCATCGGCGCTGCCCAGCGCGACCCAGCCGACCAGCGTCTCGCCGGGGCCGCAGAACGCGGCCTGCAGCGCCGGGTGCCGCACCTTGGCACCGCTCAGCATCTTGCCGGCGTAGCCCAGCGCGTGCGCGGCGTCGAGGAAGTGGGCCAGTGCCGCGCCGAGCGCGATCCACTGCTCGTGCGCCGGCACCAGCGGATGGCCCAGGTCGATGCGCGCCACCACGGCCACCGTGACCGGTGCGCGCCGCGCGCGATCGCCGTCCACACGTGCCACCGCCTCGTCCTTGCCCGCGTCGCGCCCTGCCCGCTCGAACAGTGCCGCCAGGCGCTCGCGTGCGGCGCCGCGCACGACGCGAAAGCGAAACGGCACCAGTTCGGCATGATCTGGCGCGCGCAGCGCAACCGCTGCCATCGCCGTCAGCTCGGCTTCGTCGGGGCCGGGCTCGACCAGGTGCCTGACGCCGAGCGAGCGGCGCGACAGCAGCACCGCGATGACGGGATGAGACAGGGGATCGGACATCGGCATCGACGACAAGGACGCAGCGCGGAGGATAGCGTCGCGTCCGCGGCGCGTCGTTACAGTGCGCGCACTGCCTGCACACTGCCGATCCGCCATCGAGGAGCCCGTATGAACGAGCGCACACCCAGCCGCACCCCCCTCGTGATCATCGTCGTCCTGCTGCTCGTCATCGCGGCGATGGCCTTCAAGTTCGTCGTCGTCGGCTCGGTCGAGCAGGGCGCCGACGGACGCACCGTCGTGCTGCTGGCGCCGGGCGAGCGCGACTTCGTGCTGCGCGAGATGCGCGGCTTCGTCGCCGGCGTGCAGCAGGCGACGGCCGCCCTGGCGACCGATGACATGACGGCCGTGGCCGCTGCCGCGCGCAAGATGGGGATGGGGGCCGCGCACGACGCGCCGGCGGCCATCGTCGCCAAGCTGCCGCTCGAATTCAAGACGCTCGCCTTCGGCGTGCACCGCGGGTTCGACACCATCGCGCTCGACGCCGAGAGCCTGCGCGATCCCAAACACACGCTGACCCAACTCGGCGAGGTGCTGGGCAAGTGCGTCGAGTGTCACGACCGCTACGCGTTCAAGGCCGAGATCGCCAGGTAGCGGCGTCGCGGCGCGCGCGTCGGCTGCGTCGGTTGCCTGGGTCGCGCCGGCCGCGTCCAAAGCGTGGGCGGCGCTGATGGCGTCGGCAACGCCGCCGGCGCGCACACCCGTCACATCGCCGACGCGGTGGCGGCCAGCGGCCGTGCCGCCACGCTGCCGCCGGCGACGAGGCGCACGGCGCAGTACTTGACCTCGGGGATCTTGGCCACCGGGTCGAGCGCCGGGTTGGTGAGCTTGTTGATCGCCGCCTCCGCCCAGCAGAAGGCGACGAAGACGGCGCCGCGCGGCGTGCCTTCGTCGGCACGCGCGTACAGGCTCACGGTGCCGCGTCGCGAATGCAACGTGACCACGTCGCCCGGCGCCGCGCCGATGGCGCCCAGCTCGAGCGGATGCACGAGCACCACCGGATCGGGCTCGATGGCGTCGAGCGCCGCCGAGCGCCGCGTCATCGCGCCGGTGTGCCAGTGCTCGAGCTGGCGCCCCGTGATCAGCACCAGCGGGTACTCGGCATCGGGCCGCTCGTCGGCGGGCACCAGGTCCGCCGCCACGAAGCGGGCGCGTCCGCTCGCGGTGGGAAAGCGCTCGGTGAAGACCACCGGCGCGCCGTCGTCGCCCTCGTGCGCGCACGGGTAGACGGCTGCACCGTCGCGTTCGAGCCGCGCCCAGGTGATGCCGCCAATGCTCGGCATCAGGCGGCGCATCTCGTCGAAGACGCGTGCCGCAGCCTGGTCGCAGTCGTCGGGGCCGGCGCCGTAATGCGACCAGTCGAGGTCGAACCAGCGCGCCAGTTCGGTGAGGCACCACAGGTCCTGCCGCGCCGCGCCCGGCAGCGGCAGTGCGCGCCGGCCGATCTGCACCAGCCGGTCGGTGTTGGTGTAGCTGCCGGTCTTCTCGGCGTGGGCGCTGGCGGGCAGCACGACGTCGGCGTACGCCGCGGTCTCGGTGAGGAACAGGTCCTGCACCACCAGCGTGTCGAGCGCGGCGAGCGCGGCGCGCGTGTGGTGCGTGTCCGGGTCGCTCATCGCCGGGTTCTCGCCCATGACGTACAGGCCGCGCACCCGACCCGCGCGGATGGCGTTCATCACCTCGACCACGGTGAGGCCCGGTTCGGGGTCGAGGCGTGCCGCGGGCACCCCCCAGGCGGCGGCGCAGCGCTCGCGCGCCGCGGCGTCGTCCACGCGCTGGTAGTCGGGGTACATCATCGGGATCAGCCCGGCGTCGCTGGCGCCCTGCACGTTGTTCTGGCCGCGCAGCGGGTGCAGCCCGGTGCCGGGGCGGCCGATCTGGCCGCTGGCGAGCGCGAGCGCGATCAGGCAGCGCGCGTTGTCGGTGCCGTGCACGTGCTGGCTCACGCCCATGCCCCAGAAGATCATGCTGGCGCGGCTCGTCGCGTACAGCCGCGCCACCGCGCGCACGGTGGCCGCGTCGATGCCGGTGAGCGGCGCCATCGCCTCGGGCGAGTAGCCGCGCACGTTGGCCGCCAGCGCCTCCCAGCCGCTGGTGCGCTCGGCGACGAAGGCCGCGTCCGCCAGGCCCTCCTCGACGATCACGTGCAGCATCGAGTTGAGCAGCGCGACGTCGGCGCCCGGGGTGAACTGCAGCACGTGCTGCGCGTGGCGCGCGAGTTCGCCGCGGCGCGGGTCCATGACGACGAGCCTGGTGCCGCCGCGCACGGCGTTCTTGATCCAGGTCGCGGCCACCGGGTGGTTCACGGTCGGGTTGGAGCCGATGACGATCACCACGTCGGCGTGCTGCACGTCCAGCACCGGATTGCTCACGGCGCCCGAGCCGATGCCCTCGAGCAGCGCGGCCACGCTGCTGGCGTGGCACAGCCGCGTGCAGTGGTCGACGTGGTTGCTGCCGAAGCCCAGCCGCACGAGCTTCTGGAACAGGTACGCCTCCTCGTTGCTGCCCTTGGCCGAGCCGAAGCCGGCGAGCGCGCGCGCGCCGTGCGCGTCGCGCAGCGCGCGCAGCCGCCCGCCGGCCACGGCCAGCGCCTCGTCCCAGCTCGCCTCGCGGAACCAGCCGCGCGTGCTGGCCGGGTCGGTGGGGCCGTCGCCGCGCTTGGGTGCGTCGGCGCGGCGCACGAGCGGCACCGTGAGCCGTTCGGCGTGACGCACGTAGTCGTGGCCGTAGCGGCCCTTGACGCACAGGCGGCCGCGGTTGGCCGGGCCGTCGCGGCCCTCGACGTGCAGGATGCGATCGCCCTGCACGTGGTACGTGACCTGGCAGCCGACGCCGCAGAAGGGGCACACCGTAGCGACCGAACGATCGGGCACCGCCAGCGCCACGTCGTGCGCGGGGGCGAGCGCGCCCGTGGGGCAGGCCTGCACGCATTCGCCGCAGCCGACGCAGCTCGACGCGCCCATCGGGTCGTCGACGTCGAAGACGATGCGCTCGCCGGCACCGCGCCCGGCGATGCCGATGACGTCGTTGCCCTGCTCGTCGCGGCAGGCACGCAGGCAGCGCGTGCACTGGATGCAGGCGTCGAGATGGACCGCGATCGCCGGGTGCGACGCATCGGGCGGCGGCTGGCGGCGCGCCGGGAACCGCGGCTGCCCGACGCCGAGGCGGGCCGCCCAGTCGTCGAGCTCGTTGCCGCGGGCGTGGCGCGCGGCGGGCATGTCGCCCAGCAGCAGCTCGAGCACGAGCTTCTGCGCACGCCGCGCGCGCTCGCCGCTCGCGCTCACCTGCATGCCCGGCGTCGGCCGGCGGCAGCAGGCGGCGGCCAGCGTGCGTTCGCCGTCGATCTCGACGACGCAGGCGCGGCAGTTGCCCACCGCATCGAGGTCCGGGCTCCAGCACAGGTGCGGGATCTCGACGCCGACGCGGCGCGCCGCCTCCAGGATCGTCTCGTCGCGCAGCGCGGCGACGGCGCGGCCGTCGAGCGTGAACTCGATGCGCGCGTCGTCGTCGCGCATGCGCCGCGCGCGCGCATCCCGCGTCAGCGCGTTCATCGACCTCCCTTCTTGGTCGCGCGCGGCACGCGGCACCGCTGCAGGCCCGCGGCGCGCGTCATGGCGCCAGCTCGTGCGCGAAGTAGCGCAGCACGCAGTCCATCGCATTCGGCGCCGACTGCCCGAGGCCGCAGATCGAGGCGTCGCGCATCACCTGCGACAGCTCGCCGAGCAGGCCGCGATCCCAGCGTTCTGCGGCCATCATCGTGCTCGCCTTGTCGGTGCCGAGCCGGCACGGCGTGCACTGGCCGCAGCTCTCGTGCGCGAAAAAGCGCATCGCGTTGCGCGCGGCGTCGAGCGCGCGGTCGTGCTGCGACAGCACGATCACACCTGCGCTGCCGATGAAGCAGCCGTACGGCTGCAGCGTGTCGAAGTCCAGCGGCAGATCGGCCAGCCGCGCCGGCAGGATGCCGCCGCTGGCGCCGCCGGGCAGGTAGGCATACAGCTCGTGGCCCGCCAGCATGCCGGCGCAGTGTTCGTCGACGAGCTCGCGCAGCGTGATGCCGGCCGGCGCCAGCTTGACGCCGGGCTCGCGCACGCGCCCGCTGACCGAGAAGCTGCGCAGGCCGCGGCGCCCGCGCCGCCCCTGCGCCGCGAACCAGTCGAGCCCGCGCACGACGATCTCGCGCACCCAGTAGAGCGTCTCGAAGTTGTGCTCCAGCGTCGGCCGGCCGAACAGGCCGACCTGCGCCACATAGGGCGGGCGCAGCCGCGGCATGCCGCGCTTGCCCTCGATCGACTCGATCAGCGCCGACTCCTCGCCGCAGATGTAGGCACCGGCGCCGCGGCGCAGCTCGATGCGCGGCAGGCTGGCCACCGGCGGGTCGGCGGTGAGCGCCGCCAGCTCGGCGGCGAGCATCGTGCGGCAGCCGTGGTACTCGTCGCGCAGGTAGATCCAGATCGCCTCGATGCCCACCGCCCAGGCGGCGACGAGCGCGCCCTCGACGAAGCGGTGCGGGTCGCGCTCGAGGTAGTGGCGATCCTTGAAGGTGCCCGGCTCGCCCTCGTCGAGATTGACCGCGAGGTAGCGCGGCGCCGGCTGCGCGCGCACCGCGCGCCACTTGCGCCCGGACGCGAAGCCCGCGCCGCCCAGGCCGCGCAGGCCGGCCTGCTCGACCGCATCGAGCACGTCGTCGACGCGGCGCGCGCCGGCCAGGCACTCGGCCAGCAGCGCGTAGCCGCCGGCAGCGCGATAGGCCGCGTAGTCGACATGGCCGTGCACGGTCTCGGTGCGCACGCCGCCTTCCACCGCCGCCAGCACGCGTTCGGGCGTCGCCGGCGCGACCGGGTGCTGGTGCACCAGCGCCACCGGCGCCGCCTCGCAGCGGCCGACGCACGACACCCCCTGCACGCGCACCTCGCGCCCGAGCAGCGCCGGCAGCCGCGCCAGCAGATCGCGCGCGCCGGCCAGCTCGCAGGCGAGGCTGTCGCACACGCGCACGGTGAGCGCGGGCGGCGCGGCCATGCGACCCGCCGCGTCCTCCTTCACGACGTCGAAGTGGTGATAGAAGCTCGCGACCTCGAACACCTCGACCACCGACAGCGCCAGCAGCGAGGCCAGCGCCACCAGGTGCGGCGCCGCGAGCTGGCCGCGCGCGTCCTGGATGCGGTGCAGCGCCTCGATCAGCAGGTCGCGCCGAAGGAACGGCGGCGGCACCAGCGCACGCACCTCGGCCAGCGCGACCGCATCGACGCCGCGGCCCTTGGGGGCTGCGCGGCGGCGCCCACGCAATGGGCCGGCGACCGGCGCCGCGGTCGCGCCCGGCGCCGCGGCGATCACGGCAGCCATCGGATCGGTGGGCGGTGATGCCAAGGTTGCAGGCTCCTCAGGGCAGGGCGCGAGTATCGCGCGCCCTGCGCGCCACACGCTCCTGTATGACAATGCGCCCACTGCTCCGCCCGCATCGGCGGCACCGGCGCGGCCGCCCGCACCACGATGTCGTCGTTGCGTCCCGCCACCGCGATCGCACCCGCTGCACTGCCGCTGCGTCGGCTGCTCGCGCTCCGGCTGGCCGTCGCCGCGCTGGCTGCACTGCTGGTTGTGGCGCTGGCGGTGGCAGCCATCTCCCAATGGCAGCATCGCCGGCTCGACGAGGACTGGGCCGGTGCGGCCCGCGTCTACCTCGACCGCGAAACGCAGCGCCTGGACGAGGACTGGATGCAGCATGCGCGCCAGCTGCGCGCGCAGCTCGAGTTCATCGGCATCCTCGACGGCGGCGACGAACGCGCGGCGACGGCGCGCAGCGCCGCCTTCGTCGCCGGCCCGGGCGGCGACGGCGGCTTCGCGCAGGTGCGCGTGCTCGACGGCGCCGGCCGCACGCTGGCCAGCCATGCCGCACCGGGCGTTGCCGGCGAGCTGCCGGCCGGCACCGGCACCGGCGCGAGCTCGTGGATCATTTCCGGCGCCGACGCACGCGTCTACCGCGTGCTGCACCTGCCACTGCGCCTGGGCGCCCGGCACGACGGCCAATTGCTCGCCTGGGCGGCGCTGGACGACGCGCTGCTCGCGAGCATCACCTTCCCCGACGCGCACCTTGCGCTGCTGTGGCCCGCGCGCGGCCAGGTGGCCGAGTCCGGCGTGCCGCCGGCGTCGGCCGCGCAGGGACTCCACCTCGTGCAGGCCGTCGCCGACTGGGGCGGCGAACGCGGCGCGCCGCAGCTTCGGGCGACGCGCGTGGCGCCGGACGTGCTGCCGCCGACGGAACTGGCGGCGCTGGCCGCAGCCGGCGCGGCAGGCGCGTCGCTGCTGGTCTGGCTGGCCGTCGGCGGCTGGGTGCGGCGCCACGTCGCGCGCATCGACCGGCTGGCCTCGGCGGTGGACGACTTCGCCTCCGGGCAGCATCGCGTCGCCGAGCTCGCCCCACGCCTGACGAACGACCACCCCGACGCGAGCGCCGAGCTGCTGCGCCTGTCGGACGGCCTGGTGACGATGATGAGCGCCAGCGAAGCCGCCGCTGCCGACAACGCGGCGGCCAGCCGGCGCCTGGCCGATCTCAACGCCACGCTCGAACAGCGCGTGCAGGCGCGCACGCGCGAACTCGCCGTGGCGCGCGACGAAGCCCTGGCCGCGGCGCGCGCCAAGCAGCAGATCATGGCCGGCGTCAGCCACGAATTGCGCACGCCCCTGGCCGGCCTGCTCGGCAGCCTCGAACTGGCCGACGTCGAGCACCTGCCCGCCGAGCAGCGGCGCCTGATAGAGGTCGCGCGCCGCTCCGGCATGGCGTTGCGGTCCATCATCGACGACGTGCTCGACTACTCGCGGCTCGAGGTCGTGGGCGCCGAGTTGCAGCGGCTGCCGCTGCGCACCGGCGAACTCGCCTCCGAAGCCACGGCCTTGCACGTGGCGCTGGCGGTGAACAAGGGCCTGCGCCTGGACTGCCAGTGCGACGAGGCCGCGATGCGCCCCGTGCTCGGCGATCCGGTGCGGCTGCGCCAGGTGCTGCTCAACCTGGTCGGCAACGCGGTGAAGTACACCGATCGCGGCCGCATCGACGTGCGCGTCGGCGCCGCGCCGCGGCACCCCCAGTGCCTGCGCTTCGAGATCCGCGACACCGGCATCGGCATCGACGAGTCGGCACACGAGCGGCTGTTCGATCCCTTCATGCAGGTCCGCCCTCCCGATGGCCCGTCGCGCGGCGGCACCGGCCTTGGCCTGGCGATCGCGCAACGGCTGGTCGTGGCCATGGGCGGGCGCATCGAGCTCGAGAGCGTGCCGGGCGTGGGCTCGCGCTTCTGGTTCGATCTCGAGCTGCCGCCGGCCGATCGCGACACCGTGCCGGCACCGCCCGCAGCCCCGGGCGCCGCGTTGCACGGTCGCGTGCTGCTCGTCGAGGACAACCCGGTCAACCGCGTCATCGCCAGCGAGATGCTGCGCCGCCTCGGCCTCGAGGTGGAGGAAGTGGAAAACGGACTCCTGGCCATCGAGGCGCTGCGCCGCCGTGCCGTCGATGTCGTGCTGATGGACCAGCAGATGCCGGTGCTCGGCGGCACCGCGGCCACGGCGCGCATACGCCGCGGCGAGGCCGGCTCACGGGCGCTGACGGTGCCGATCGTCGCCGTCACCGCCGATGCCCACGACACCGACGTGCGCGACTGTCTGGCCGCCGGCATGGACGACCACCTTTCCAAGCCGTTCACGCAGGATGAGCTGGCCGCCAAGCTGCGGCACTGGCTGCCGCTCACATCGGCAACGCCCGGGCCCGACTGACCTGCGTCGCCGCATCCGCGCCCGCGGACGGGACCACCCCGCGCGCGTATCGAGCCGCCCTGCGAGGCCGCGGCAGCGTGAGCGGCCGGCGCGTGCGCGCGACGCGCGCCGCGCTCAGGTCGTCTTGCTCACCGTGATGGTCGGGAACTTGGCGCTGAAGTCCTTGGAGCGCGCCGCGATGCTCACCGCGACCTTGCGCGCCACCTGCCTGTACAGCGCGGCGATGTCGCCGTCGGGCTCGGCCACCACGGTCGGGCGGCCGCTGTCGGCCTGCTCGCGGATCTTCATCGTCAGCGGCAGCGCACCGAGGTAGTCGACCTTGTACTCGGCGGCCATGTGCTTGCCACCGTCGGCGCCGAAGATGTGCTCGACGTGGCCGCAGTTGGAGCACACGTGCACGGCCATGTTCTCGACGATGCCGAGGATCGGCACGCCGACCTTCTCGAACATCTTGAGGCCCTTCCTGGCGTCGATGAGCGCGATGTCCTGCGGCGTGGTGACGATGACCGCACCCGTGAGCGGCACGCGCTGGCTGAGCGTGAGCGCGATGTCGCCGGTGCCGGGCGGCATGTCGACCAGCAGGTAGTCCAGATCGCGCCAGTTGGTCTGGCGCAGCAGCTGCTCGAGCGCCTGCGTGGCCATCGGGCCGCGCCAGATCATGGCCTGGTCGGGCTCGACCATGAAGCCGATCGAGATCACCTGCACGCCGTAGTTCTCGAGCGGCTCCATCGTCTTGCCGTCGACGCTCTCGGGCTTGCCGTCGATGCCCAGCATCGTCGGCTGGCTCGGGCCGTACACGTCGGCGTCGAGGATGCCGACGCTGGCGCCCTCGGCCGCCAGCGCAAGCGCCAGGTTGACGGTGGTCGTGCTCTTGCCGACCCCGCCCTTGCCGGAGGCGACGGCGACGACGTTCTTGATGTTCGGCAGCAGCTGCACACCACGCTGCACGGCGTGGCTGACGACGTTCGTGCGCATCGACACGCTGACGTTGCCCACGCCCGGCACCTTGCGCGCCACGGCGACGAGGGCCGAGCGCAGTGCGGCATGCTGGCTGCGCGCCGGGTAGCCCAGCACGACGTCGAAGGTCACGTCGCCGCCCTCGATGCTCAGGTTCCGGATGCACTTGGCCTCGACGAAGCCCTTGCCCGTGTTCGGATCGACGACGGCCTCGAGGGCTTCGAGCAGGGCGCTCTCGGTGACGGTGGACATGAAGTGGCTCTCCGGGCCTGGGGTGGGCAATGTGGCGGGCAGCTGTGCCGGCAACGAACGCGGCAGTCTAGCGGAGCCCCCATGCCCCCGACGGCATGGATACCTAGAATCCGCCGCCATGACCCGCAAGCTCTTCGTCACCACGGCGCTGCCCTACGCCAACGGCCCGTTCCACATCGGCCACATCATGGAGTACATCCAGGCCGACATCTGGGTGCGGCTGCAGCGCATGCTCGGCCACGAGGTGAACTTCGTGTGCGCCGACGACGCGCACGGCGCGCCGATCATGATCGCCGCCGAGAAGGCGGGCCGCACACCGCAGCAGTTCGTCGCCGCGGTGGCCGCCGGGCGCAGGCAGTACCTGGACGGCTTTCACATCTCGTTCGACCACTGGCACAGCACCGACGCGCCCGAGAACCACGCGCTGGCGCAGGGCATCTACCGCGCGCTGCGCGCCAACGACCTGATCGACGTGCGCACGATCGAGCAGTTCTACGACCCCGACAAGGGCATGTTCCTGCCCGACCGCTTCATCAAGGGCGAGTGCCCGCGCTGCGGCGCGAAAGACCAGTACGGCGACAACTGCGAGGTCTGCGGCGCCGTCTACCAGCCGACCGAGCTGAAGCATCCCTATTCGGCGCTGTCGGGCGCGACGCCGGTGCTCCGGTCGAGCGAGCACTTCTTCTTCCGCCTCTCGGATCCGCGCTGCGTCGCCTACCTGCAGGATTGGACGCAGGACGGCCGCCTGCAGCCCGAAGTCGCCAACAAGGTGCGCGAGTGGTTCCAGCCCGGCCCCGACGGCAAGCCGCTGCTGGGCGACTGGGACATCAGCCGCGACGCGCCGTATTTCGGCATCGAGATCCCCGACGCGCCGGGCAAGTACTTCTACGTCTGGCTCGACGCTCCGATCGGCTACCTGGCGAGCCTCACGGCCTGGTTCGCCAAGAACGGCTGGGACGTCGACGCCTATCTCGCCGACCCGGCGCTCGAGCAGATCCACTTCATCGGCAAGGACATCGTCACCTTCCACACGCTGTTCTGGCCGGCGACGTTGCACTTCAGCGGCCGCAAGGCGCCCGACCGCGTGTGGGTGCACGGGCATCTCACGGTCAGCGGCGAGAAGATGAGCAAGAGCCGCGGCACCGGCATCAGCCCGCTGCGGTACCTCGAGATCGGCATGAACGCCGAGTGGCTGCGCTACTACATCGCGGCCAAGCTCAACGCGCGCGTCGAGGACCTCGACTTCAACCCCGACGATTTCGTCGCCCGCGTCAACAGCGACCTGGTCGGCAAGTACGTCAACATCGCCAGCCGCGCCGCCGGCTTCCTCGCCAAGCGCTTCGGCGGCGAGACGAGCGCCGATGTCGGCGTCGAGGGCCGCGCGCTGCTCGACGGCCTGCGCGCACACGCCGATGCCGTGCGCGAGCTGTACGACGAACGCGAGTACGGCAAGGCGCTGCGCGAGGTGATGCTGCTGGCCGATCGCGTCAACGAATACGTCGATCGCGCCAAGCCCTGGGATCTGGCCAGGCAGCCGGGCATGGACACCGCGCTGCACGACGTGTGCACGGTGTGCATCGAGGCCTTCCGCGTGCTCACGGTGTACCTGAAGCCGGTGCTGCCGGCGCTGGCGGCCGCCGTCGAGCAGTTCCTGCGCATCGCACCGCTGAGCTGGGCCGATGCGCAGCGCGCGCTCGGGCGCCAGCACATCGGCACGTACCGGCACCTGATGCAGCGCGTCGAGCCGCGGCAGCTCGACGCGCTGTTCGAGCCGGCGCCCGCAGCGGCGGCGCCCGCCTGCGCACCCGCCCCGGCCGCCGCCGCGCAGGCACTGCCCGGCGGCGAGGCACTGCCCGGCGGCGAGGCATTGGCCGCCGAGATCGGCATCGCCGACTTCGCGAAGGTCGACCTGCGCATCGCGCGCATCGTCGCCGCCGAGCCCGTCGAAGGCAGCACCAAGCTGCTGCGCCTGACGCTCGACGCCGGCGAGGGCCGGCTGCGCAACGTCTTCAGCGGCATCGCGGGCGCGCTGGCGCCCGAGCAGATCGTCGGCAGGCTCACGGTGCTGGTCGCCAACCTGGCGCCGCGCAAGATGAAGTTCGGCGTGAGCGAAGGCATGGTGCTCAGCGCCGGCCACGCCGACGACAAGGCGCATCCGGGCCTGTATCTGCTCGAGCCGGCGCCCGGTGCGGCGCCCGGCCTGCGCGTGCGCTGACGGGGCCGCGTCGCG
>JAFECX010000165.1 GCA_018241895.1 Pseudomonadota bacterium | reverse complement strand
CGCGCGCGCCCGCCGGTGGCCGCGCCGGCCCGCCCGGCGCCGCGTTCAGGCGTCGCTTCCGTGGCATCCGCCGCACTGCGCTCCCGCGTGTGCGGGGGCCATCCGTGCCCCGCGCCGCCGAGCGCCTGCCCACAATGCGCACACGCTGCATGCCGCTGCGGCCCGCCAGTGCATCGAGTGCAAATGCCAACCCCTGCCCACACCACCGACATCACCGACGTCATTGCACTGGCGCGCTTTGCGCCGTTGCGCCTGGCCGAACGGGTGCTGCTGCAGGCGCTGCGCGCGGGCGACATCGCCAAGGTGTCGATGCGCCAGCCCACCGTCTGCAACACCGGAGTCGGTGTGCGGGCCCCGCTGCTGGCGCGCTTGCTGCGCAGCCTGGCCGTGCTGCCCTCGCGCCGGCTCGAACTGATGGGCGCCTGGATCGAAGGGCGCCTGGATCTCGACGACGCCGAAATCGCCGGCAGCGTGTGGTTCTACCGCTGCACGTTCGAAGCGCCGGTGACGCTCGCCCGGGCGCGCGTCAGCGGCGCGCTCACCTTCGCCGGCTGCCGGCTGCCGGCCGTGCACGCCGAGGGCTGTGCCGTGGAGCGCGACCTGGCGCTCGTCGCCGGCTGCACGATCGGGCGCGACCTGCGCCTGGCGCGCGCGCGCATCGACGGCCATCTCGACTGCTCGCGCCTGCAACTGGGCGGCGACGGCGCACATGGCGCGCGCCGCAGCCTGGTGGCCGACGCGGCCCGCATCGGCGGCGAGCTGCGGCTGGGCGCCGGCTTCACGTCGCTGGGCGAAGTGCGGTTGGTCGGTGCGCGCATCGAAGGCGACGTCCGGGCCGACGGGCACTACACCGGCCACCTGCAACCCGGCGGCGGCCGCGGCCGCGCGCTCACGCTGGAGCGCACGCGCATCGGCGGCTCGCTGCGGCTGGCCGGCGGCTTCGGCGCGGCCGGAAGCACGAGCCTGCGCCGCGTGCACATCGGCGGCGACCTCGATGCCTGCGGCGCCAACTTCGATCGCCTGGGCGACGCGGCCTGGCAGACCGAGCCGATGCTGCTGCTCGACCGCGCCACCATCGACGGCGCACTGATGCTGCGGCGGCTGCCCACGCCGCTGGCCGGCGCCTCCTTCGTCGGCACGCGCGTGGGCACGCTGGCCGACGACGAAGGCAGCTGGGGCGAGCGCCTTGCACTCGACGGCTTCGACTACAGCCGCTTCGCCGACGACGCGCCGCTGGACACGCGCTTTCGCGCCGGCTGGCTCGAACGCCAGGAGCCGGCGCACCTGCGTGCGCAGTTCCGCATGCAGCCGTGGCGGCGACTGATCCGCGTGCTGCGCCGCATGGGCCAGGAGCATCGGGCAGCCAGCATCGCGATGCGCCGCGAGCGCTGGCTCGGCCGCATCGGCGTGGTGGGCGCCTGGGCACCGCCCGGGTTGCGCTGGCTGCCGCGCCTGGGCCACCGCCTGCTCGGCGCGCTGGCCGGCTACGGCTACCGGCCCGCTCGGCTGCTGGTGTGGCTCCTCGCCGTCTGGCTCGCCTGCGGCCTCGCCTATTGGGCCTGCGCGCCCGAGGACAGCGCGTGGCAGGCCATGGCCTCCTCGCTCGCGCGGCTCGTGCCGGTCGCGGAGCTGCCGTCGGGCGCTCCCGCCGCCGCAGGCGGGTTCGGCGCCATGGTCGTGCGTTGGCTCGGCCATGCGGAAACGGCCTTCGGCAGGGCGGCGGCGCTGCTGTTGCTGGCCTCGCTGGCCGGCTGGACCGATCGCGACCGGCGTTGACCTCCGCCATCGGTGGCGCCGGCATGCGATGATTCCGGACGTGCCGATGGCCACCCTGAAGGCGCGTCTCGCGCCGTACATGCACCGCTTCCGCCCGCGTCTGCTCGACGCGCTGGCGAGCTACGAGCGCCGCGATTTCCTCGCCGACCTCGGCGCCGGCCTCACGGTCGGCGTCGTCGCGCTGCCGCTGGCGATGGCCTTCGGCATCGCCTCGGGCGTCAAGCCCGAGGACGGCCTCATCACCGCCGTCGTCGCCGGACTCGTCATCTCGCTGCTGGGCGGCAGCAACGTCCAGATCGGCGGCCCGGCCGGTGCCTTCATCGTCATCGTCTACGGCATCATCGAGCGCTACGGGCTGGCCAACCTGCTGATCGCGACGATGCTCGCCGGCGTCGTGCTGGTGGCGATGGGCCTGTTCAAGCTCGGCGCACTCGTGCGCTACGTGCCGGTGAGCATCGTCATCGGCTTCACGAACGGCATCGCGGTGCTGATCGGCCTGTCGCAGTTGCGCGACCTGCTGGGCCTGGCGATCCCGAAGATGCCGTCGGACTTCTTCGCGCAGATCGAGGCGCTGGCCTCGAACCTCGGCAGCTTCAACCCTTACGCGTTCGCGATCGGCATGGCGTGCTTCGGCGGCCTGTTCCTGTGGCCGCGCATCGCCGGCGGCAAGCTGCTGGCGGGCGACCTCGGCCGTGCCCACCCGGTGCGCTACGTGGCCCGCATGCCCGGCCCCGTGGTGGCGCTCGTCACCTGCACCGCGGTGGTCGCGATCGCCGGGCTGCCGGTGGAGACGATCGGCACGCGCTTCGGCGGCATCCCGCGCAGCCTGCCGACGCCTGCGCTGCCCGATTTCAGCTGGACCACCGTCAAGCACCTGCTGATGCCGACGATCACGATCGCGCTGCTGGGCGCCATCGAGTCGCTGCTGTGCGCGCGCGTGGCCGACAACGCCGCCGAGATGCCGCGCCACGACCCCAACCAGGAGCTGATGGCGCAGGGCGTGGCCAACTTCGTCGCCCCGCTGGTGGGCGGCATCCCGGCCACCGGCACCATCGCGCGCACCATCACCAACGTGCGCGCCGGCGCGCGCACCCCGGTCGCCGGGATCGTGCACGCGCTGACCATCCTCCTCATCATGCTGGCCGCCGCCCCGCTGGCGGCGAGCGTGCCGCTGGCCGCGCTCGCCGGCATCCTGCTGCACGTCGCCTGGAACATGGGCGAGTGGCGCGAGTTCGCGCGCCTGCGGCACTTCAACCTGCCGTATCGCACGATCCTGGTCGGCACCTTCTTGCTCACCGTGATCTTCGACCTCACGGTGGCGGTGGAGGTCGGGCTCATGCTCGCCTGCGCGTTCTTCATCTATCGCATGGGCACGCAGTTCCGTGTCCTGCCGGTGGCGCCGGGGACGGTGCTGCCGGCCGGCGTGCAGGTGTTCGAGCTCTACGGCTCGCTGTTCTTCGGCGCCGTCGGCAAGATCGACGCGCTGCGCGGGCAACTGCCCGCAGACACGCGCGCGGTCGTGCTCGAGATGCACCGCCTCGTGCTGCTGGACACCTCGGGGCTCGAGGCGCTGGTGCAACTGCACCGCGAACTGCGCCGCCGCGACATCGCGCTCGTGCTGGCCAACGTCAACGAGCAGCCGCTGTCGCTGATCCGCCGCAGCGGCTTCGAAGCCGTGCTGGGCGTCGACCACATCGTGCCGACGGTGGCCGCGGCGTTCGACGACGAAGCGACCGCCTGAGCGCGCGCACCGTGCGCGGGTCGGGCGCGGCTCGCTTGCCGCGGGCAACCCCATGCACACGGCAAGCTCGACGTTCGTGCCGAACGGGCCCGGGCGCAGCTTTGCCCACAACGCACGGTGCGGCACGAGATTTCGTCGCGGCGCGCGAATTCCTACCGCCGGCCCCCCTCGGTTGCCGGAGGCAACACCTCGGTGCCAGTCGATATGCTCACATCCACTCGCAACGACAAGACCGAACCGTGCAATTCATCGTGAGATCGGGATCCAGCGCCGCCTGGCGTCGCTTCGTCGCAGCGGCGCTGCTGGCCGGCGGAGCGATTGCAACCACGGCACAGGCGGCGATCGCCTTGGCGCCGCTGTACGCCGGCAGCTTCGAGGCGGGCCGGGGTGCCGACGCCACCTTCCTGCAGATCGACGGCAGCTGGCATGGCAGCACGGTGCTCTGGGACGAGCAAAGCAAGACGTACGGCAGCGGCGCGGCGATCGGCAGCTTCGGCTGGGGCACCGGGCTGTGGGGAATGGCCGACTGGACGGCCACCCAGGCGGCGGCCCACGGCGCGGGCGGCCCGCCCATCGTGCGCAGCTGGAGCGGCATCGTCGACACCATCAACTTCGGCAATGCCCCCTACAACACCGACTACGAGGCGAGGTGGGGTGCCGCCGCTCTGGTGCCCCTCTTCACTGCCGCGACCGCGGCCGACGCGCAGGAGAACTGGACCAGCGCCTTCAGCGGCTACATCCGCGTGACCGAGGCGGGCAGCTACAACTTCAGCGTGCTCAACGACGACGGCTTCTTCCTGCGCCTCACGGGTGCCCAAGGCGCCACGCAGGAGATCTTCCGCGACTTCCTCAACCCGCGCGAGCGCAACGGCTTCGGCGAGGATCTCGACCTCTCCGCAGGCCTCTACGCCTTCGAGCTCGGTTCCTGGAACCGCCTGCAGGCCGGCGTCGTCGACCTGCGCTGGAACCGCGGCGGCAGCGACGGCTGGGACCTGGTGCCCGTGACCAACCTGATGAGCGCTTCCCAGGTGCCCGAGCCCGCACCGCTGGCGCTGCTGGCGGCGGCGCTGGCCGCGGGCTGGGCCGAGCGCCAGCGGCGCAAGCAGACAGCGTCGCGCGCATGAGCGCGCCGCGCGCGCAGCGCCTGCCGCAACGCTGGCAGGCCGTGGTCCATGCCCTGCTCGTCGTCGGCGGCTGGCTGCTGTTCGTGCTGTGGTGGCACGAGGTCCTGAGCCAGCCGCAGGACACGCGCAACCTCTGGCGGCTGCTGGTGGCGGCCGCCGTCATCGCGCCCACCGTCACGTTGGGGTGGGTGTGGCACAACCTGGCGCTCTTTCGCCGCCTGGGCCCGCGCCGCACGGCGCGCGCGGTCGAGTCGCGCTACGAGCGCGACTTCAACGGCCGCACCATCGACGCCGACTGGCCGGCACTGCGCGAGGCGGCGCTGGTCGTGATCGACAACGACGCCACCCACAAGCGCTTTCGCACCGGCGGCGCGCTCCGGTGATCGCCTCGCTGCTGCTGGCCGTCCAGCACACCGGCGCCTTCGGCTGGGCGCTGGTGTTCTTCGCCGCCTACCCGATCTGCACCAGCATCATGTGGATCAGCACGGCGCTCGTGTTCCGCGCCAAGTGGGAGGGCAAGCCGCAACCCGAACCCGGACCGCAGCCGAGCGGCCCGCCATCGCCGCTGTCGCCGGCGTCTTCGGCGCTGCCCTTCGTGAGCGTGCTGGTGCCCGCGCACAACGAGGCGGCGGTGATCGCGCGCTCGGTGCAGGCGATGCTGGCGCTGGACTATCCGGCCTTCGAGGTGGTGGTCGTCGACGACGGCTCGACCGACGGCACGCTGGCCGCGCTCGAGCCGCTGCGCGCCGACGCGAGGCTGCGCATCGTCGTCAAGCGCGTCAACGAGGGCAAGGCGATGGCGCTCAACGACGCGCTGCCGCTCACGCGCGGCGAGATCATCATGGGGCTGGATGCCGACGCCGAGCCCGACGCGCAGATGCTGCGCCACATCGTGCCGCACTTCGAGTCGGCGCGCGTGGCCGCCGTCACCGGCAACCCGCGCGTGCGCAACACCGACAGCTTCTGCGCGCGGCTGCAGGCGGTGGAGTTCTCCTCCATCATCAGCCTGCTGCGGCGCGCGCAGCGCGTGTGGGGGCGCATCGTCACCGTCTCGGGCGTCGTCGCGGCAATGCGGCGCAGCGCGATCTTCGACGTCGGCGGCTACAGCCCCGACATGCCGACCGAGGACATCGAGCTCACCTGGAAGCTGCAAAAGCACTTCTACGACGTGCGCTACGAGCCGCGCGCCGTGTGCTGGATGACGGTGCCGCAGGGCTGGCGTGCCCTGTTCCGGCAGCGGCTGCGCTGGGCGCGCGGGCTGATGCAGGTGCTGCACAAGCACGCCGACGTGATGCGGCACTGGCGGTACCGGCGGCTGTGGCCGGTGTACGTCGAGTCGTCGCTGTCGATCCTGTGGGCGCTGTGCTTCGTCGTGCTGACGGTCATCTGGACGCTGTCGTACGCGGTGGGCATCCCGCCCGTGGGCGCCTCGCCGATCCCGAACTTCTGGGGCATGGCGATCGGCACCATCTGCCTGCTGCAGCTGTTCACCGGCCTCGTCGTCGACCGTCGATACGATCCCGGCGTGCTGCGCTTCCTGCCCTATGCCGTGTGGTATCCGATCGTGTACTGGGCCTTCCTGGCGCTGACCACCGTGCTGTCGCTCGGCCACCTGTTGCGCCGCCCGGCGCGCAGCCCCGTGCGCT
>JAFECX010000164.1 GCA_018241895.1 Pseudomonadota bacterium | reverse complement strand
TGGCTCGGCGGCGTCGGCGCTGTGCCGGCCGCAGTCTGCCGCGCCGGCGCTGCGGTGGCGCGCGCGAGCTGCGCGCGCAGCGACGCATTGACGAACACGCGCTGCGGGTCGAGTGCGGCCAGCGGTGACTCGCCTGCCGAGGGCAGCGGCCGCAGTGCCGGCGCCAGCGTGGCGACGCGCAGCGCGTCGATGCCGATCAGGCGCAGCGGCAGCGCTGCGTCGTCGTCGCTGCGTGCGGCGGTCTCGATCTCGACCACCGGGCTCGCCTGCGCGACGTCGGCGTCGGCCGCGGCACGCTCGAACAGCCGCTCGTCGAAGCCGCCGGGCTGGCCGCGCAGCACGAGATCGGGTGTGCCGCTCGTGCTGCGCACGGCGCTGGCGAACTCGGCCAGCGCCGAGCCGTTGATCAGGTGCACCGACCACGCCAGCGCCACACCGAGCGCGACGGCTGCGAGCGCCGCCGCGTACCGCCACGGGTGGTGCCGCCATGCGCGCGCGATGAGCCGCAGCGCAAGCGGCGCCAGCACGAGCGGCGCACCGCGCGCACCGCACGACTGACGACGTGCGTGCGGGGCGTGTGCGGCGTGCGGCGTGTGGGGGGCGTGCGGCGTTCGTGGGGCGTGTGGTGCGCGCGGCGCCCGCGGCAGCGGCAAGGGATCGGCGCGCGGCTTCATGCGCCGACGACGCCGTGCGGCGTGAGACGCAGCACCCGGTCGGCGCGCTGCGCCGCCGCTGCCGAATGCGTGACCAGCAGGCAGGAGGCGCCCGCCAGGCGCACCTGTGTGCGCAGCACGTCGAGCACGCGCTCGGCCGTGGCGGGGTCGAGGTTGCCGGTGGGCTCGTCGGCAAGGATCAGCGCCGGCGCGTGCACCGCCGCGCGCGCGATCGCCACGCGCTGCAACTGCCCGCCCGAGAGTTCGGCCGGCATGCGGGTGCCCAGGCCGACGAGCCCGACCGCCGCCAGCAGCGCGTCGACGCGCGCGTCGTCGGGCCGGCCGAGCAGCAGCAGCGGCAGCGCCACGTTCTCGTGCACGCTCAGGTGCGGCAGCAGGTGGAAGGCCTGGAACACGAAGCCGATCGAGCGGCGGCGCAGCCGTGCGCGTGCGTCGTCGTCCAGGCCGCCGAGCTCGACGCCGTCCAGCCCGATCGTGCCGGCGTCGAAGGGCTCCAGGCCGGCGATGCAATTGAGCAGCGTCGACTTGCCGACGCCGGACTCGCCGAGCAGGGCGACGAATTCGCCGCCGGCCAGCGTGAGCGATGCGTCGGCGAAGACCGGCGTGTCGCCGTAGCGCTTGGCCAGCGATCGGATCTCGAGCATCGTGGCGAAGATGATGCCGCAGCGCGGCGGCAAGCGGGAACTGCAGGCCCGCGGCGCCAGCCCGCGGCACGCGGCGGGGGCGTGCAGGCTGCGTGCTATCGTCCCCGTGATGGTCGCAGCGCCGCGGCGCGCACGAGGAGGATTCGATTCATGGCGTACGAGATCGATCTGGCGGGCCGCGTGGCGATGGTCACCGGCGCGTCGGGCGGGCTGGGGGCGCAGTTCGCGCGCGTGCTCGCGCGCGCCGGTGCCGGCGTCGTGCTCGCGGCGCGGCGCACCGAGCGGCTCAAGACGCTGCGCGCCGAGATCGAGGCCGCGGGCGGCGACGCGCATTTCGTCGCCCTCGACGTCACCGATGTGGCGAGCATCCGCGCCGCCGTGGCGCACGCCGAGACCGAGATGGGCGTCATCGACATCCTCGTCAACAACTCCGGCGTCGCCTCGACGCGCAAGCTGGTCGACGTCACGCCCGACGACTACGACCACGTGATGGACACCAACACGCGCGGAGCCTTCTTCGTTGCGCAGGAGGTGGCGCGGCGCATGATCGCGCGCAGCAAGGGCGAGGCGCCGGGCACCTTCACCGGCGGGCGCATCGTCAACGTCGCATCGATGGCGGGCCTGGGCGTGGCACCGGGCATCGGCGTCTATGCGATGAGCAAGGCCGCGGTCGTGCACATGACGCGCGCGATGGCGCTCGAGTGGGGGCGCTTCGGCATCAACGTCAACGCGCTGTGCCCGGGCTACATCGACACCGAGATCAACCACCAGGTCTGGCAGACCGAGGCCGGCCAGCGCATGGTGCAAGGTTTTCCGCGCAAGCGCGTCGGCGCGCCGGCCGACCTCGACGTCGTGCTGATGATGTTGTGCGCGAACGAGAGCCGCTTCGTCAACGGTGCGGTGGTCTCGGCCAACGACGGCCAGCAGATCTGAGCAACCTGTGAACGAACCACCCACATCCGCGCGGCGCGCCCTGGCGCCCTCGACCGGCGTTGCAAATGCTCGCCCTGTCGCGCGATATGGCTGCGCTTTGCGCCTCGAGCGAGGTCGTCCTGTCGCGCCGCTCGGGCGCGACCGGTTCGTTCACAGCTTCTGAGCGGCGGCAAGGCGCGCACGGCGATGCGTCTGCTGACCCCGCTCGAGGCGCGCGTGCTCGGCGTGCTGGTGGAAAAGCAGTCGACGGTGCCCGACACCTACCCGCTGAGCCTCAACGCCCTGGCGTCCGGCTGCAACCAGAAGACGGCGCGCGAGCCGGTGCTGGAAGCCTCCGACGCCGACCTGCTGATGGCGCTCGACGGCCTGAAGGCGCTGGCCCTCGTGTTCGAGACCAGCGGCGGACGCGTCGTGCGCTACGAGCACAACATGGCGCGCGTGCTGCGGGTGCCGTCGGCGGCGGTGGCGCTGCTGGCCACGCTGATGCTGCGCGGGCCGCAGACGGCGGCGCAGTTGCGACTGAACTGCGAGCGGCTGCACCGCTTCGCCGATGTCTCGTCGGTGGAGGGCTTCCTCGACGAGCTCGCGGGCAAGGAGCAGCCGCTGGCCGCGAGGCTCGCGCGCGCGGCCGGCGAGCGCGAAGCGCGCTGGGCGCATCTGCTGTGCGGCGAGCCGGCGCTGCCCGCCGTGGCGGCGACGGCCGCCAGCGCGACAGGGAGTCCGGCCGCGGGCCCGGCCGCGAGCGTCGCCGAGTTCGCCGCGCTCGAGGCCGAACAGAAGCGCCTCGCCGCGCGGCTGGAGGCGCTCGAGTCGCTCGTGCAGCGCCTGGCGCGCGAGCTCGGCATGTCGTAGTCCGCCATCGCTGCCGACGACGGAGGATCCGCGCGTGAGATTCACGATCCCCGAGCACAAGAAGCTCGTGCACGAGATGACGTTCCCGATCCGCTGGGGCGACATGGACGTGATGGGCCACGTCAACAACACCGTCTATTTCCGCTACTTCGAGATCGTGCGCCTGGACTGGATCTTCGAGCTCACCGCCGATGCGCACAGCGACAGGCAGGGCCCTGTCATCGTCAATGCCTTTTGCAACTTCCTCAAGCAACTGGAGTTCCCGGGCGACGTGCATGCCCGCATGTACGTGACCAACCCGGGGCGCAGCAGCTTCGACACCTACGTCACGATCGAGCGCGCGGACCAGCCCGGCGTCGTCTGGGCCGAAGGCGGCGCCAAGACGGTGTGGACCGACTACACGACGCGCAAGTCGATTGCCTTGCCCGACTGGCTGCGCGCACGCCTCGGCGTGTAGGCGCGCGGCGCACACGCGCCGAGCGTGAGCGCCTGCGTGCGTGGTGCGGTGGCCGCATCCGCCTCGCGCCGTCTGGCGCCGCCTCACAGCATCATGTACGTGGTGGTCGCGTGTGCGACCAGCTGCCCCTTGGCATCGACGATGCGGACCTCGCCGTACACGAGGCTCCTGCCCATGCGCAGCACGCACGCAACGACGCGTGCCTCGCCGCTGTCGGCGGCGAGCGCGCGCACGAAGTTGGTCTGCAGCTGCACCGTGCTCATCGGCTTGTAGCTGCCCACGCGCTGCAGCACGGCCAGTGCCATCGCCGTGTCGGCGGCGGCCATGAGGGCCTGCCCGCACAGCGCGCCGCCGGCATGCACGAGGCGCTCGCTCAGCGGCAGTGCCAGCGTGACGCCGGCGTCGCCGGCGTCGAGCAGCCGCATGCCGAGTTCGCGCACCCACGGCGCCACGCGATGCGCCAGCGCGTCGTCGAGCAGTTCGACGACGGTCGAAGGGGCGTCGGGGGCGCGGTGATGCATGGCAGCTCGCTGCAGGCGACGAAAGCGCGTGTGCGTGCGTCGATTCTACGGAGCGACGTTGCAGCGCGTTACGTAGTACGCTCAGGCGGCGATTCGGGCATCGGCCCGGCACGCGCGGACACGCACTCAGCGGAGAGCCTACGATGCGCAAGATCTATCCCAGCGCCGCCGCGGCCCTCGAGGGCATCGTGCGCGACGGCCAGCTGTTCGCCGTCGGCGGCTTCGGGCTGTGCGGCATCCCCGAGGCGCTGATCGAGGCGCTGCACGACAGCGGTGCCAGGAACCTCACCGTGATCAGCAACAACGCCGGCGTCGACGGCTGGGGCCTGGGCCGGTTGCTGCTGACGCGGCAGATCAGGAAGATGATCTCGAGCTACGTCGGCGAGAACAAGGAGTTCGAGCGCCAGTACCTGGCCGGCGAGCTCGAGCTCGAGTTCACGCCGCAGGGCACGCTGGCCGAGAAGCTGCGCGCCGGCGGCGCGGGCATCCCGGCGTTCTACACGCGCACCGGCGTCGGCACGATGGTGGCCGAAGGCAAGGAAACGCGCGCGTTCGACGGCCGGACGTACCTGATGGAGCGCTCGCTCGTGCCCGACGTGTCGCTGGGCAAGGCCTGGAAGGCCGACGAGAGCGGCAACCTCGTCTTTCGCCGCACGGCGCGCAACTTCAACCCGGCCGTCATCATGGCGGGCAAGGTGAGCGTGGTCGAGGTCGAGCAGATCGTGCCGCTGGGCAGCATCGACCCGGACGCCGTGCACCTGCCGGGCATCTACGTGCACCGGCTGGTGCTCAACGCGCATCCCGAAAAGCGCATCGAGAAGCGCACCGTGCGCGAGAAGACGGCCGCCTGAGCCGCTGCGCGACGATCGGCACGCATCGAGCAAGGAGAGCAATCGTCATGGCGTGGACCCAAGACCAGATGGCCGAGCGCGCCGCGCGTGAGTTGCGTGACGGCTACTACGTGAACCTGGGCATCGGCATCCCGACGCGGGTGGCCAACTACGTTCCGGCCGGCATCACGGTATGGCTGCAGAGCGAGAACGGCATGCTCGGCATCGGCCCCTTTCCCACCGAGGACGAGATCGACGCCGACCTCATCAACGCCGGCAAGCAGACCGTGACGACGATCCCGGGCTCGAGCATCTTCGGCAGCCACGACAGCTTCGCGATGATCCGCGGCGGCAAGATCAACCTGTCCATCCTGGGCGCGATGCAGGTGAGCGAGAAGGGCGATCTCGCCAACTGGATGATTCCCGGCAAGATGGTCAAGGGCATGGGCGGTGCGATGGACCTCGTCGCCGGCGTCGAGCACGTCGTCGTCGTGATGGAGCACGTGGCGCGCAGGAAGGACGGCGCTCACGAGCTGAAGATCCTGCCCCGGTGCACGCTCCCGCTCACCGGCGTCGGGGTGGTGCAGCGCATCATCACCGACCTCGCGGTGATCGATGTGACGCCACAGGGCCTGCGGCTCGTCGAACTGGCGCCCGGCGTCACGCGCGACGAGGTGCAGGCCAAGACCGGCGTGCCACTGCACTAGCGGCTGCCGGCCCCGGGCGCAGCGCAGCCGCAGGCTCCGAGCATGGGCGAAGACGTTTCGATGGGCGCCGCGAGCGCATCGGAGACGGCCGCGCGTGCGCCGGTGGCCCTGGTGATCGGCGCCGGCGAGGCCACGGGCGCCGCCGTCGCCAGGCGCTTCGCGCGCGAGGGCTACACCGTCTGCGCGGTGCGCCGCCAGGGCGAGCGGCTCTTGCCGCTGATCGCCACCATCGAGGCCGCGGGCGGCCGCGCGCACGGCTTTGCCTGCGACGCGCGCGACGAGAGCGCGGTGATCGAGCTCGTCGCCGACATCGAGAATCGCATCGGCGCGATCGAGGTGGCCGTGTTCAATGTCGGCGGCAATGTCCACACGTCGATCCTCGACGAGACCGCCGAGCGCTACTTCAAGGTCTGGGAGATGGGTTGCCTGGCGGGCTTTCACGTCGGTCGCGAGGCGGCGCGCCGCATGGTGCCGCGCGCCCGTGGCACGATCCTCTACACCGGCGCCACCGCCAGCGTGCGCGGCGGCGCCGGCTTCGCCGCCTTCGCCGGCGCCAAGCATGCGTTGCGCTCGCTGGCGCAGAGCATGGCGCGCGAACTCGGCCCCAGGGGCATCCACGTCGCGCATGTCGTGATCGACGGCGTGATCGACACCGAGTACACGCGCACCGTCTTTCCCGAGCGCTACGTCGCCAAGGCGCACGACGGCATCCTGCAGCCCGAGGCGATCGCCGAGAACTACTGGCAGCTGCACGCACAGCCGCGCAGCGCCTGGACCTTCGAGCTCGACCTGCGGCCCTGGAGCGAGAAGTGGTGAGGTCGCCGGGCCGCGCGACAAACGCGTCTTGCACGCGAGAGGAATCACGATGATCCACGCATGGCGTTCGATCCGTCCGGCGGCCTGCGCCGCCCTGATCGCCTTGGGCATCGCACCGACCCTGCACGCCCAGGGCGACCCGAGGTTCGCTGCCCGATGCAACATGTGGATGGAGAAGAAGGGCTACTCGACCGACTACATCGAGCAGCGCGTCGGCCAGCGCCCGGCGGGCAACCAGGTGGCCGACTGGGTCTCGAACCTCGAACCCAAGGACGCCAAGGCGGGCGACGTCGTCTTCCTGTCTACCGGCAGCGGGAGGGGGCAGCGCGCCGAGGTCGTGGAGGAGGTGCTGACGAACGCCGACGGCTCGATCCGTGCCTTGCGGACGAGCTCGATGAACATCGGCAAGATGGTCGAGCCGCGCTGCGACATCACGGAGAACTTCGGCAAGGTCGTGGAGCACACGGTCCCCTTCGACCACGTGGTCCGCGCCTGGCGACCCGATCGCAAGTGAGGTCGAAGGAGCCCGCGCGCCGCTGCGGCGTGCTCGCATCGCGGCTCTGCGCTGGCGCCCTGGCCCTGGCCCTTTCGGGGGGCTGCGCGAGCCGCAACGCGGCCGAGTCGGCCCCGCCTTCCGAAGCGCCGCAGGATGTGGTCGCGCCGCCCGAGGGTGCCACGGGCTACGAGGCCAAGCCGGGCTGGCCCGTGCGCTCGATGGCCGTGGCCGCGGCGCACCCGCTGGCGGCCGGGGCCGGCTACCGGATCCTCGCAGCCGGTGGCAATGCCCTCGACGCGGCCATCGCGGTGCAGATGGTGCTCGCGCTCGTCGAGCCGCAGAGCAGCGGGCTGGGTGGTGGGGCCCTGCTGCTGCTGTGGGACGGCCGGGCGCTGAGTGCCTGGGACGGGCGCGAGACCGCGCCGGCCGCCGCCGACGAGCGGCTCTTCCTCGGCGCGGACGGCAAGCCGATGAGCATGGCCCAGGCCATCGTGGGCGGCCGCGCCGTCGGCGTGCCCGGCGCCGTGCGCATGCTCGAGGCGGCGCACCGTGTGCATGGAAGGCTGCCGTGGGCGCGACTGTTCGAGCCCGCGATCGAGTTGGCGCAAGGCGGCTTTGCCGTCGGCGCACGGCTGCACGCGCTGCTTGCAGCCGATGCCCGCCTGCCGCTCGATCCGATCGCGCGCCGCTACTTCTACGACGCCAACGGCGCCGCCTGGCCGGTCGGTCATCGGCTGAAGAATCCCGCGCTGGCCGAGATCCTGCGCGCCATCGCCGCGCGCGGCGCCGACGCGCTGCTGCGCGGCCGGGTCGCGGCCGACATCGTCGCGCGCGTGCGCTCGCATGCCGCCAATCCGGGGCGCCTGGCCGCCTCCGACCTCGCGGCCTACCGAGCGCAGCGCCGCGAGCCGGTCTGCGTCGCCTGGCTCGTGCGCTATCGCGTGTGCGGCTTCGGGCCGCCCTCGTCCGGGCAGTTGACGATCATGCAGACCCTCGGCCTGCTCGAGCACCTGCCGCCCCCGGCCCGGCCGCTGGACGACGGCGTGCCTACGGCGCAGTGGCTGCACCTGTACACCGAGGCCGCGCGGCTGGCGTTTGCCGACCGCGACCAGTACATCGCCGACCCCGAGTACGTCGCCGCCCCGGCCGGGCACTGGCGCTCGCTGGTCGACGGGGCCTACCTCGCGCGGCGCGCCGCGCTGATCGGCCCGACGGCGATGATGTCGGCCCCGGCGGGCCGGCCCGGCGCCCAGCCGCTCACCCAGGCGCCGATGGCGACGCAGATCGAGCGCGGCACCAGCCACGTGAGCGTGGTCGACGCGCAAGGCGGCGCCGTGGCGCTGACGACGACGATCGAGGCCGGCTTCGGCTCGCACGTGATGAGCGACGGCGGCACCGGCAGGAGCGGCGGCTTCCTGCTGAACAACGAGCTCACGGACTTTTCCTTCCTGCCCGCCGACGCTTCGGGGCGGCCGGTGGCCAACCGCGTGCAGCCGGGCAAGCGGCCGCGCTCGAGCATGAGCCCGACGCTCGTCTTCGACGCGCGCGACGCCCGCCTGCTGATGACGCTCGGCTCACCCGGTGGCGCCGCGATCATCCACTTCGTCGCCAAGACGCTGGTCGGCACGCTGCAGTGGGGGCTGGATGCGCAGCGCGCGATCGACCTGCCGAACTTCGCGACCTTCGGCGGCGCGCTGCTGCTCGAGCGCGGGCGCTTCGTGCCGGGCACCGCCGACGCGCTGCGCGCGCTCGGCCACGAGGTGCTGGAGCGCGACCTGACCAGCGGCCTGCAGGCCATCGAGCGCACGCCCGACGGCTGGTTCGGCGGCGCCGATCCGCGGCGCGAGGGCGTGGTGGTCGGGGATTGACGGGCGCCGGCGCGGCCCGCCGCGCAGCGTTGCGCGCGCGGCCACAACGGTGCGTTGCGCGCCGTGATCACAGCGGCGCGTTGCGCGCGCCGTGGCTCAGCGCCGCAGGTCGCGCAGCGCCAGCGCGGCTTCGCGCACCAGCGCGGGCCCCTTGTAGACGAGCCCGGTGTACAGCTGCACCAGCGTCGCGCCGGCCTCGATCTTGGCGCGCGCATCGGCTGCGCCCAGCACGCCGCCGACGCCGATGATCGGGTACTGCGCGCCCAGCGCCGCACGCAGGCGGCCGATGACGCGGTTGCTCGGCGCAGCCAGCGGACGGCCCGACAGGCCGCCGCTCTCGTGCGCATGCGCGAGGCCGGCGACGGCTTCGCGCGACACCGTGGTGTTGGTCGCGATCACGCCCTCGATGCCGTGGCGCTGCAGCGTCGCGGCGACGAGGTCGATCTGCGCCTCGTCGAGGTCGGGTGCGATCTTCAGGAACAGCGGCACATTGCGACCATGCTGCCGTGCCAGCAATGCACGCCGCTCGCACAGCGCGCCGAGCAGCGCGTCGAGCGCCTCGTCGCTTTGCAGCGCACGCAGGTTCTTCGTGTTCGGGCTCGAGACGTTGACCGTCACGTAGTCGGCGTGCGCGTACACCCCCTGCAGGCCGAGCAGGTAGTCGTCGGCGGCGCGCTCGATCGGCGTGGCGGCGTTCTTGCCGATGTTCAGCCCCAGCACGCCGCCGCCGGCGCGAAAGCTGCGCGCGCGCGCGACGTTGGCGACGAAGGCATCGAGCCCGTCGTTGTTGAACCCCATGCGGTTGACGAGCGCCTCGGCCGCAGGCAGTCGGAACAGGCGCGGCCGCGGGTTGCCCGGCTGCGGCCTGGGGGTGACGGTGCCGACCTCGATGAAGCCGAAGCCCATCGCGCCCAGGCCGTCGATGCAGCGCCCGTTCTTGTCCAGACCGGCGGCCAGGCCGATGCGATTGGCAAAGCGCAGGCCGGCGACGGTGAGCGCATCGTCGACGCGCGGCTGCGACCACAGGCATCGGCCCGGCGTGTCCTGCAGCGACGCGATCGCCGACAGCGTGAGGTCGTGGGCGCGCTCGGGGTCGAGCCCGAACACGAACGGGCGCGCCAGGGCGTAGGGAACGAGGGCCATGCCGGCATTGTCGCCGCGCATGCCGCGACGGCCGCGCCGCGGCACGTGCTGCGGCCTGCGCCGATACCGGTGCGCCGGGCTGCATACTGCGCCTGCGAGCGGCGCCGATAATGACCGCACTCGGGCAGGATCGACGATGACGCAGGACGAACTCAAGGCCATGGTCGCGCGCGCGGCGCTCGCCCACGTGAGGCCGGGCACCATCGTCGGCGTCGGCACCGGCTCGACGGTCAACCACTTCATCGACGCGCTGGCGACGATGCCGGTGCCGGTGGCCGGCGCCGTCTCCAGCTCCGAGGCGAGCAGCGAGCGGCTGCGCCGGCACGGCATCGCCGTGCTCGACGCCGGCGCCGTCCAACGGCTGCCCGTGTACGTCGACGGCGCCGACGAGATCGATGCGCGCGGCTGCATGATCAAGGGCGGCGGCGCGGCGCTCACGCGCGAGAAGATCGTTGCCGACCTGGCCGAGCGTTTCGTCTGCATCGCCGATGCCGGCAAGCGCGTCGACGTGCTCGGCCGCTTCCCGCTGCCGGTGGAGGTGATCGCGATGGCCGCACCGCAGCTCGTGCGCCGCTTTGCCGCGCTCGGCGGCGCGGCCACGCTGCGTGCCGGCGTTCTCACCGACAACGGCCATCCCGTGCTCGACGTGCGCGGCCTCGAGATCGCCGATCCGTTCGCCCTGGAGACCGAGATCAACCAGTGGCCCGGGGTGGTGACGGTGGGCATCTTTGCGCGGCACCGTGCACACACCTGCCTGCTCGGCACGCCCGAGGGTGTGCGCACGCTGGTGTTCTAATCGGCCCAGAGCCGTTTCGATCGAGGAAGAGCCCAGTGGCCAAACCCAACTACGCATTCGAGAAGCGCCAGCGCGAGCGCGCCAAGAAGCAGAAGAAGGAGGAGAAGGCCGCACGCCGTGCGCAACAGAAGACGCAAGGGGAGGACGGGCAGGACGCGCCTGCGGACGAGGCCGCAGACGACGCGGCCAAGGGCGCCGCAGACGATGCGCAGGCGTCGCCCGCCGATCCCGCGGCGGCGCGCTGATCGACGCCGGGCGCGTCGCAGCTACCGGAGGCCGGGCAGCTCGCCGGTGTGCCGGCGCTTCGGTGCCGCGCGCCCGAGCCAGCGGCCCGCATCGATGGCCGCAACCAGATCGCGTTCGAGCGGCCAGGGCGATCCGCCCGCCATCGCCGCGACGAGGCGCCCGAGCAGCGGCGCCAGCGTCAGGCCGCGCGAGCCGAGCGCGGTCACGACGAACAACCCCGGCTCACGCGCAAGACGGTGCAGGGGCACGCTGCGCTCGCGCGCCTGCCATCCGACAGCGGGCGCAACGCCAGACCCGATCTGCGGCTCCATGCCAGGGTGCTCGATCGACCCCAAGGTCGACCCCAAGGTCGGCGCCACGACGGGCCCGGCGATCGGCTGACGATCGATCGCGGTCAGCCTCCAGCCGACCCGACCCTGCCACGCCTCGGGGGCGAGCGGCAGATCGAGCCCGGTGAGGCGTCGCGCGCGTTCGGCGTTGAAGCGGTGGTCGTGCGCACGCACCGCGTCGTCGTCGTCACCGTCGTGCCGCGTGGCGCCGCACAGCAGTCGCCCGTCGGCCAGCGGCAGCGCGTAGCCATCGCCCACCAGCGGCAGCGCCAGCGGCGTGGTCGCGCCCAGCACGCTGACCTGGCCGCGGCTGCGCTCGATCGGCCAGCCGGGCCAGTCGAGCCCGCCTGAGGGCGCGAGCCACGGTCCGAGCAGCCGCGTGCTGGCTTCGGCCGCGCAGACGACGACGAGCGGCGCCTCGTCGACGACGTGGCCGCGCTCGTCCCACAGACGCCAGCGCGTGCCCCGACGTTCGATGCGTGCGATGGCGGTGTTGCCGATCCGGCGCGTGCCCTGGAGTGCGTGGCCGACGAGATCGCCCGGCGCCACCCAGCCACCGCCGGGAAAGAACCAGGCCGGCGCATCGATCGGCACGCCGGCGTGCCGCGCGGCCTCGCTCGCCGCAAGCGGTTGCACGTACTCGGCCGGCAGCCCGCAGCGCGCAGCGAGCGCCTGCAGCGCCTCGAAGCGGCCCAGCCGGCGCTCCACCTGAAGCAGGCCGCGGGTCTGCCCGCGCACGCGGCCGGTGGCAACCGCCGGTGCGTACACGCGCGCGGCCAGCAGCGCCGCGCTGCGCAGCAGCCGTGCATGCGGCCCGTCGTCGACGTGCACGCTGCCGTGGAACAGGCCGCCCAGGTTGCCCGGGACGTCGCCGGCGGCGTCGCCGCGCCGGTCCACCACGCTCACGTCCCAGCCGTCGGCGTGCAGGGCCGCGGCCGTGAAGGCGCCGGCCACGCCGGCACCGACGACGAGCGCCTTGCGCTCGGCGTGCGGCACGCGCAGGTCGGGCGGCGTGCGTCGCCCGGCTCGCGGCACGTACCGCGCGACGCTGATCTCGCGCTTGCCGCCCACGCCCGCGGCGCGCTCGACCGCAAAGCCGGCACGCGCCAGCCCGTCGCGCACGCTGCGCGCCGCGCTCCAGGTGGCGGCCGTGGCGTCGGGCGCCGCGTGCCGGCGCAATGCCTCGAAGACCGATGGCGCCCACATCGCCGCGTTGCGCTCGGGCGCAAAGCCGTCGAGGAAGCAGGCATCGGCTTGGAGCCGCAGCGCCGGCAGCCAGCGCGCGATGTCGCCGAAGGCGAGCAGCAACTGCACGCGGCCGCCTTCGAACTCGAGCAGGTGCAGGTTGGGCGTGAGCGGCGGCCATAGCGCCTGCAGCGCCTGCGCCAGGTCGGCCAGCGGCAGGCCGGCATGCGCACGCTGCAGATCGGCGCGTGTCGGCGGGTGCTTCTCGACGGAGACGAAGTGCAGCCGTTCGCAGCGCTCGCCGTCGCCGCGCCACGCTGCCCAGGTGGCGAGGAAGTTCAGGCCCAGGCCGAAGCCGGTCTCGAGGATCGTGAAGCGCGCGCGGCCGCGCCAGCGCGCCGGCAGCGCGTTGCCGCGCAGGAAGACATGCCCGGCCTGTGCCAGCGCACCGATGCGCGGGTGGTAGATGTCGTCGAAATCGAGTGCGCGCGGCGCCTCGCCGCTCCAGTCGATGCGCGCCGGCGTGATCGGCTCGGTCTTCACGGCAGGGGGTGGTGCGGCGTCCGATCGCAGTGGGCAAACGACGGCGTCGGCGCGTGCCCGGGTCGGCCGACAAGAGGGCGCCCGTGGGCGCCCTCGTGCTGCCCAGAGCCTGGGGCGTTTGGGGCGCGTGGGCCGCGTGGGCCGCGCTCAGACGCGCTTGCGGTACTCGTGCGTGCGCGTGTCGATCTCGATCTTGTCGCCGCTTTCGACGAACAGCGGCACCGAGATCTCGAAGCCGGTCGCCGTGAGCTTGGCCGGCTTCATGACCTTGCCCGAGGTGTCGCCCTTGACGGCGGGCTCGGTGACGATCTCGCGCACGAGGGTGGTCGGCAGTTCGACCGAGATCGCCTTGCCGTCGTAGAAGGTCACTTCGACCGGCATGCCGTCGTCCAGGTACTGGATGGCGTCGCCCATGTTGTCGGCCTCGACCTCGTACTGGTTGTATTCGCCGTCCATGAACACGTACATCGGGTCGGCGAAGTACGAGTAGGTGCACTCCTTCTGGTCGAGGATGATCTGCTCCATCTTGTCGTCGGCCTTGAACACGACCTCGGTGCCCGAGCCGTTGAGCAGGTTCTTCAGCTTCATGCGCACCGTCGAGGCGCCGCGGCCGCCGCGGTTGTATTCGGTCTTGAGCACGACCATCGGGTCCTTGCCCTGCATGATCACGTTGCCGGCACGGATTTCTTGAGCTAGCTTCATGTCGTTTCCCTGAGTATGAATGTCTGCGGCATGCGCACGGAGCCCACGCCGTAGCAGGCGCTGACGCACGATCAGCTGCCTTGCACCGCTGACGCCAAACGGCGAATTTTAGCCGCTACCCCCGCGAAAACCCAGGGGTCTCACCTTTGGACAGAGCGAAGCGCCGCAACTGCGTGGCGAGATCGGTCTGCCTCAGCAGGCCGGCGCGCCAGCGCTCGAGCGCCGCCTTCCAGCCGACCCAGTTCGAGAGCGCCCCGAGCCCCGGCCAGGGCGCGCAGCCGTTCCATGCGCGCACCCGTGCGGCCGCCTCGCCCGGCAGTGCGATGTGCCCCAGCAGGGCCTCGACCTTGGCGTGGTGCGCGCCGTCGGCCTGGGGGTAGGCCTGCCAGACGAACGGCGGACCGGCCCAGATCGCGCGCACCAGCGAATCCTCGCCACGCACGAAGTTCAGGTCGCTGCTCCACAGCAGCCGGTCGTACTCGCCTTGCTCGAGCCAGGGCAGACGCAGTGTGCGCAACCCCGGCGCCCGCCGCAGCGCGTCGACCTGGGCCTGGGCGGGGCCGGGAGTGAGCAGCACGAGCGTCGGTGTGCGCCCCAGATCGTCCAGCAGCGCCGGCAGCGCGTCGTTGGCGTAGCAGAACAGACTCACGACGCGCTCGCCCGGCCGCGGCGCGGCGCCGCGCGCCGCGAGCCAGGGCGTACGCTCGAATGCCGCGCGTTCGGCGGCGAGGCCGTCCTCGCGCAGCACTCCGCCGGTGCGCGGCGTGAAGCCGGGGAAGAAGAACCACTTGGTCTGGCCGTCCGGCTGCGGCGAGGGCAGGCCGTGCGAGCGCTCGACCCAGTCCTCGGCGCTCAGGTACTCGAGGTTGATCCACACCGGTGGCGGCGTCGCCCGGCGCATCGCGGCAACGAAGGCCGGCGGCGGGTCGCAGCCGAAGGCTTCGATCACGACGTCGCCCGGCGTCGACAGCCGGGCTGGCAGCGGCGACCCAGCGGGCCCCGGCGCTCCCGATGGCCGTGGCCACGGCAGCACCTCGACGCCGGGGCAGCCGTGCGGCGCCATCCAGGCCAGGGCCGATGAATCGTCGAGCACGAGCCGCACCGCATCGCCGCGTGCCGCGAGCTGAGCGGCCAGTCGCCAGCACACGCCGACGTCGCCGTAGTTGTCGATCACGCGGCCGAAGATGTCCCAGCGCAGCGCGGCCATCGCTGGATTATCGAAGGCGCGACAATCGTGCCCGTGAGTGCGCCGCCGAGAAAACCAAGCGAAGCCGGACCGTCGGCGCGCGCCGCGGCGCAAGCGGCGCACACGGGGGCCGGTGCGGGAACGGGCGGGCACACCGGCGCGGACACCGGCGCGGACACCGGCGGGGATGCCTGTGGGGCTGCGCGAGCGAAGACGCACGGCGCGCGGCTTTGCGACGACGCCGGTGCGGCCACCGCAGCCGAGGGCGCGCGCACGCGCCTGCTCGCCGAAGTGGCCGCGCTGCCCAACCTGCCGGGCGTCTACCGCTGGATCGACACCGCCGGCCAGGTGCTCTACGTCGGCAAGGCGCGCAGCCTGAAGAAGCGCGTCGCCAGCTACCTGCATCGCGGCCACGACGGCACGCGCATCGGCCAGATGGTGGCGCGCATCGCGCGGCTCGAGACCACGGTCGTGCGCAGCGAGGCCGAGGCGCTGCTGCTCGAGAACAACCTCATCAAGACGCTCGCGCCGCGTTTCAACATCCTGTTCCGCGACGACAAGAGCTATCCCTACCTCAAGCTCGTGACGCACGAGTTCCCGCGCGTGGCCTACTACCGCGGCGCGGTCGACCGCCGGCACCGCTACTTCGGCCCTTATCCCAATGCGTGGGCCGTCAAGCAGACGATCGAGCTGGTGCAGAAGGTGTTTCGCCTGCGCACCTGCGAAGACACCGTGTTCGCGCACCGCACGCGACCGTGCCTGCTGTATCAGATCGGGCGCTGCACGGCACCCTGCGTGGGCTACATCGGCGCCGCCGACTATGCGCGTGACGTGGCCGACGCCGAGCGCTTCCTGCGCGGCGACGCGCAGGCCGTCATCGACGACCTGCAGTCGCAGATGACGCAACTGGCCGACGCGCTCGAGTACGAGAAGGCCGCCGTCGTGCGCGACCGCATCGGCTCGCTGGCGCGCGTGCTGCACCAGCAGGCGGTGGAGGCGAGCAGCCTGTCGGCGGCGGACAAGGACGTCGACATCCTCGCCGTCAAGGTGGGCGGCGGGCGCGCCTGCGTGAACCTGGCGATGGTGCGCGGCAGCCGCCACCTGGGCGACCGCGCCTACTTCCCGAGCCATGTCGAGGACGGTGCGGCGCTGTCGGCCGGCCGCGCGGAGGGCCCCGATGCGGTCGAGGACGAGGGCGGCGGCGCCGGTCGCACGCCCGAAGTCGCCGTGCTCGAGGCCTTCTGCGCCCAGCACTACCTCGAGCATGCGATGCCGCCGCAGCTCGTCACGAGCCACGCCGTGAGCGCCGCACTGCTCGACGCGCTGGCCGAGCACACCGGCGTGCGCGTGCGCGCCACGCACCAGCCGCGCGAGCAGCGGCGCATCTGGCTCGAGATGGCGACCAAGGGTGCCGAGCTGGCACTGGCGCGCCTGCTGGCCGAGGAGGGTTCGCAGCAGCAGCGCACGCGCGCGCTCGTCGAGGCCCTGGACCTCGACATCGCCGACCCGGCCGCCCTGCGCATCGAGTGCTTCGACGTGAGCCACACCGCCGGCGAGGCCACGCAGGCCTCGTGCGTGGTCTACGAAGGCCACCGCATGCAAAGCGCCCAGTACCGCCGCTTCAACGTCGACGGCATCCACGGCGGCGACGACTGCGCGGCGATGCGCCAGGTGCTCACGCGCCGCTACACGCGGCTGGCGCAGGCCATGGCGGCAGGTCGCGCCGATGACAGCGACAACGGCGAGGCCGTGGCGCCGCCGCAGGCGCCGGGTGACGCCGGTGCACCCGAGGCGGACGCCGCGAACCCGCCAGCGGCGGCCGCCAAGACCGCCGGCGCCCGCAGCGCCGCGCGCCTGCCCGACCTCGTGCTCGTCGACGGCGGCCGCGGCCAGGTCGCGGTGGCGCGCGAGGTGTTCGAGGAACTGGGGCTGGACATCGGCCTCATCATCGGTGTCGAGAAGGGCGAGGGCCGCAAGATCGGGCTCGAGGAGCTGGTGTTCGCCGACGGTCGCCCGAAGGTCCATCTCGGGCATGATTCGGCGGCCCTGATGCTGGTGGCGCAGATCCGCGACGAGGCGCACCGCTTCGCGATCACCGGCATGCGCGCACGCCGCGCCGGCGTGCGCACCGGCGGCAGCCGGCTCGAGGAGATCGCGGGCGTGGGGCCGCGCAGGCGCGCGCGGCTGCTGCAGCGTTTCGGCGGCGTGCGCGGCGTGGCCGGCGCGAGCGTGGAGGACCTGGCAAGCGTGCAAGGTGTGTCGAAGGAACTGGCCGAGGAGATCTACCGTGCGCTGCACTGAACGCGCGAATGCGGCGCTGCCCGTCAGCGCCCCCGCTGGACGGCCGGCCCGCACGCTGCCGCTGCGCCGCGCGATCGTGTTCACGAGCGCACTGGGGCTGGCCGGTTGTGCCGTGAGGTGGCCCGGCCTCGAACTGCCGCCGCTGCGCCGACCAACCGAGCCGGCGTCGCCTGCAGCGACGGCTCCCGTGCCGATGCCTGCAGGCACGGCGCCCGCGCCGGGCGCACCCCCGGCGCCCTCGCGCACCTGGGCCGAGTTCCAGCTCGGCGCCGCCCGCCGCCTGGTGGCGATGCACCCCCAGGGCACCTATCTCGGGCCGGTACCCGAGATCCTGTTCGCGATCCCGGTCATCGAGACCGAGCTCAACGCCGACGGCACGATCCGCACCATGCACGCCCTGCGCCGCCCGTCCAATCCGCTGGCGGCAGACACCGTGCAGATGGCGATGGACGCGATCCGGCGCGCGGCGCCGTACGGCGACGTGTCGCGCCTGCCCCGACCCTGGAAGTGGGTCGAGACCTTTCTGTTCGACGACGAACGGCGCTTCAAGCCGCGCACTCTCGACTGACACTGCCCCGCACGCGCACCACCCGAGCCGCGACGATGTTCCTCACCATCCCGACCCTGCTGACCTGGGCGCGCATCGCGGCGATACCGCTCATCGTCGGCGTCTTCTACGTGGCGTGGCCGCCGGCGACGCGCAACCTGGTCGCGACGACGCTGTTCGTGCTGTTCGCGCTCACCGACTGGTTCGACGGCTGGCTGGCGCGCAAGCTCGGGCAGACGTCGGCGTTCGGAGCCTTTCTCGACCCGGTGGCCGACAAGTTCCTGGTGTCGGCGAGCGTGATCGTGCTGCTGCACCTCGGACGCGTCGACGCCTTCGTGGCGCTCATCATCATCGGCCGCGAGATCGCGATCTCGGCGCTGCGCGAATGGATGGCGCAGATCGGTGCCTCGCGCAGCGTGGCCGTGCACGTGGTGGGCAAGGCCAAGACGATGGTGCAGATGATCGCCATCCCGTTCCTGCTTTACGACGGAAGGCTGCTCGGCGTCGTCGACACGCGCGCGTGGGGCACGGTGCTGATCTGGCTGGCCGCGGTGCTGACGATCTGGTCGATGGCCTACTACCTGCGCAAGGCGATTCCCGAAATCCGCGCCAGGGCGCGATGAGCGAACGCGCCGATGCCGGCGCCGTCGCGCCGCGTCGGGCGGCGCAGAGCCGGCGCGACGCGCTGGGCGCGACGATGCCCGCGGTCTTCGTGCTGATCTGGAGCACCGGCTTTGTCGTCGCACGTCTGGGCATGCCGCATGCGCCGGCGCTCACGTTCCTGAGCTGGCGCTATGCGCTGTCGATCGTCGCCTTCTTGCTGTGGGTGCGCCTCGGGCGCGCGGCCTGGCCGGCGCGCGCGCAGTGGCGCCACCTCGGGGTGACGGGCATCCTGATGCACGGCGGCTACCTGGGCGGCGTGTGGCTGGCGGTCAAGCACGGCATGGGCGCGGGCACCTCGGCGCTCGTCGTCGGACTGCAGCCGGTGCTGACGGCGCTGTGGGTCAGCGCGAGCGGCCAGGAGCACCGCGTGAGCGCACGGCAGTGGCTCGGCCTGGCGCTCGGCCTCGCCGGGCTCGTGCTGGTGCTGTGGCGCAAGCTCGGGGTCGGCGAGGTCGATGCGTTCAACCTTGCCTGCGTGATCGCGGCGCTGCTCGCGATCACCGCCGGCACGCTGTACCAGAAGCGCCACGTCGAGCCCTGCGACGTGCGCACCGCCAACGCCGTGCAACTGATGGCGGCCTTCGTCGTCACGGTGCCGCTCACGGTGTTCGAGAGCGGCGCCATGGAACTGCACCCCGACCTGATCGTCGCGATGGGCTGGTCGGTGCTCGCGCTGACGCTGGGCGGCAGTTCGCTGCTGTACCTGCTGATCCAGCGCGGCGCGGCCACGCGCGTGAGCAGCCTGATGTACCTCGTGCCGCCTTGCACCGCCGTGTTCGGCTGGCTGCTGTTCGGCGAGGACCTGGGCGCGCCGGTGCTGGCCGGCCTGGCACTCACGGCGCTGGGCGTGGCGCTCGTCGTGCGGCAGCGCTGACGCGCCATCGCGTCGTTCGGGGACGGATCCATGACCACCCACCGCATCGCCGTCATCGCCGGCGACGGCATCGGCACCGAAGTGATGCCCGAGGGGCTGCGCGTGCTCGATGCCGCGGCGCGCCGCTTCGGCATCGCGCTCGAGATCGACGAGTTCGACTTCGCGAGCTGTGCCTACTGCACGCGCCACGGCGAGATGATGCCGGCCGACTGGAAGGAGCGCATCGGCGGCCACGACGCCATCCTGTTCGGCGCCGTCGGCTGGCCGCAGGCGGTGCCCGACCATGTCTCGCTGTGGGGCTCGCTGCTGAAGCTGCGGCGCGAATTCGACCAGTACGTCAACCTGCGTCCGGCGCGGCTGATGCCGGGCATCCGCTCGCCGCTGGTCGACCGCGACGGCCAGCCGCTGGCGCCGGGCGCGATCGACATGTGGATCGTGCGCGAGAACACCGAGGGCGAGTACTCGAACGTGGGCGGGCGCATGTACGAAGGCAGCGAGCGCGAGATCGTGATCCAGGAGACGATCATGTCGCGGCGGGGCGTCGACCGCGTGCTCGCGTTCGCGTTCGAGCTCGCGGCTTCGCGGCCGCGGCGCAAGCTCACGTCGGCGACCAAGAGCAACGGCATCTCGATCACGATGCCGTACTGGGACGAGCGCGTCGACGCGATGGCCCGCGCCTGGCCGCAGGTCGCCGTCGAGCGCTTTCACATCGACATCCTGTGCGCGCACTTCGTGCAGCGGCCGCAGCACTTCGACGTCGTGGTGGCGAGCAACCTGTTCGGCGACATCCTCTCCGACCTCGGCCCGGCGTGCGCCGGCACGATCGGCATCGCGCCGTCGGCCAACCTCGACCCGACGCGCAGGTGGCCGAGCCTGTTCGAGCCGGTGCACGGCTCGGCGCCCGACATCGCGGGCAAGGGCATCGCCAATCCGATCGGGCAGATCTGGAGCGCGGCGATGATGCTCGACTTTCTCGGCCACCGCGCGGCGCACGATGCGGTGCTGCGCGCGATCGGGGCCGTGCTC
>JAFECX010000163.1 GCA_018241895.1 Pseudomonadota bacterium | reverse complement strand
GCAGAGCGCGCGGATCGAGCCGATCACGCCATGCCGCTCGCCGTGCGGGGCACTCGTCCCTTGCACAACACGGGCCGCTCGCGCATCGGGACCGGGCCCTATTCCGTGTGGCCTTGCGGCACCCGGACAATCAGGCGGAACCCTTTCCTCACGACCCGCAAGGAACGACCCCGCATGGATTTCGAACCGCCCCGCGCAGCCGGCACCCAAGACAGCTCATGCGGGCGTGCGCCGCGGCCGCGCCGGCGCGCAGCGGCCGGCCTCGTGCTGGCGGGCACGCTCGGCCTGTTCGCCTCGCAGGCGTGCGCGCTGAACATCGTGCTGTGCAACGACGACAGCATCGCCGCGGCCAACATCCGCGCGCTGAAGAAGACGCTGCAGGCCAAGGGGCACGACGTCATCGTCTCGGCGCCGGCCGACAACGGCTCGGGCACCGGCGGCGCGCTCGCGTTCCTGCGCCCGATCGGCCCGCTGACCTCCACGATGCGCGCGGTGACGGCGCTGGGCATCCCGGCCGGGTCTGCGGGCGTCGGCACCGATCCGAACGAGGCCGACGTCAACTACGTCAACGGCTCGCCGGTCGCGGCCTGCCTGTACGGGCTCGATGTCGCGGCACCGAAGAAGTGGGGCGGCTCGCCCGATCTGGTCATCTCCGGCCCGAACGAGGCCGGAAGCAACGTGGGCGCCATCAACTGGTCGAGCGGAACCTTCAACAACATGATCTACGCGATCGGGCGGCAACTCCCGGTCTTCGCCATCAGCGACGCCAAGCCGGGTACCGTCAACTGGAGCCCCGCGCTGCCGCAGACGGCGCACGCGTACGTGGTGGCCGACGTTGCGGCACGACTGGTCGACGCGCTGATCGCGCACAAGCAGGATGCCGGCGGACGCCTGATGCCGGTCGGCGTGGGCCTGAACGTGAACGTGCCCAACGTCGACGACAGCGCGATCGGCTCGCTGGCGTTCAAGTGGACCCGGCTCGGGACCTCGTCGGACTTCATGCCGGCGTTCTTCGAGGACCTGTCCAAGAGCACCTACGGAAAGCTGCTGGGCCTGAGCGGCGCGGGCATCGCCGTCGAACCAGGAGGCACCACGCTGCCGAGCGGGGTGGTGATGCCGACAGACGCTGCGCCCGACTCCGAGAGCAACGTCATTTCGGCCAAGAGCGCGATCAGCGTGACGCCGGTGCAGCAGATGCCCGAGGCGCGGCGCGTGTTCTCCGACGCGATGCGCATCAAGCTCGACGGGTTCGTCCGATGAGGCGCGCTTGCGCTCGACCCGATGCCGGTGCGGGTCCGCTCGCGTCGGCCCTGCTGGCCTGCGCGATGCTTGCGTTGGGCGGCTGCGGCAGCTCTTCGGCGCCCAAGGACACGATGGCGCCGCTGGCCGACGGGGCCTACCAGGTCTCGATCGAAGGCGACGCCCCCGTCACCGGCGCGGCCTTCTTCACCGGCGGCAAGGGCTACGTCGTGCTCTCGGACGACGGCGACGCCGCGGCCAGCGTGCTGTACTCGGTCGGCGAGTTCGGCATCGTGCGCCGGGTGCCGCCCAGCGCCGATCACCATCGCGTCGAATTCGCCCTGCAGCGGCCGCTGGCGCTCGATGCGGCGTCGCTCGCGGGCCTCGCCGCGAGCTACCAGACCTGGCTGGCGGACCAGAAGGTGGAGTTCAGCGTCTCGGCCAACGGCACGATCAGCGCCGGCAGCACGCCGTGCAAGCTGAGCGGCAACCTGGCTGCCGTGCCGGGCAGCGCGTCGTTGTCGGTCACGCTGGTGACGGCCGACTGCGGCAGCGTGGGCGCGGGCCGCTACACCGGTCTGCTGTACGCCTCCGATGCGCTGAAGCCCGCGGCGTTTCGCATCGTCGCGGAAAACGGCAGCACGCTGGTCGACGTCCTGGCCTATCGCTGATCGATGCGCGGGGTTCGGGCGGCCTGCCACGCCCGCCCCCTGCGCCGAAGGAGTACCCCATGCTTTGCGACATCGCACCCATGCTGCGTCGCGCGTTCGTGCCGTGCACGGGCGCCGTCGTGCTCGCGTGCAGTCTTGCGGCGTTCGCCCAGGGCAGCCCCGATGCAGTGGACCTGCTCACGCGCGACCCGGCCCAGGTCGCGGCGGCGCGGTCGAACGTGTACCGCTCCAATCCGCAGCTGGTCAGGTCGATCAGCCTGGGCGGCGGCTTCGGCAGCGAGATCTCCTACGCGATCGCCAACAAGATGTACAGCCGCACCGACGCCGCGGCGATCGCCGACGCGCGCGCCAAGCTCGTCATCGAGCCGCAGGGTGCGCGCACCTGGCTGCTGCGCTTTCCGATCGTCAACGTGGTCGTCTTCGAGACCGATGCCGGGCTGGTGCTGATCGATTCCGGCTACGCGCCGGCCGGGCCGGCGCTGGCCGACGCGCTCGCGCGGCTCAGCTCCAGGCCCGTGCACACGATCGTGTTCACGCACTTCCACGCCGACCACGCGTTCGGCGCCTGGGCGCTGATGAAGGGGCCGCACGTGCCTCAGGTCGTGGCCGAGGAGCGCTTCGTCGAGCAGATGGAAGACGACTTCCGCACCTACGGGCTGATCGCGCGCAACAACCAGCAGAGCATCGACGACGTGCCGCGCAGCTGGGCGCAGGCGGTGCGCCCGACGCAGACGTTCCACGGCAAGCTGACGCTGACCATCGGCGGCGAGGACTTCGTGCTGACCCACGCGCGCGGCGAGACCGAGGACCAGCTCTGGGTCTGGGCGCCGGCACGGCGCATCGTGGTGGCGGCCGACTATTTCCAGCCGCAGATGCCCAACGCCGGCAACGGCAAGCGCCGCCAGCGCTACCCGCTCGAATGGGCCCGGGCCTTGCGCGACATGGCGGCGCTCGCGCCCGCGCGCGTGCTGCCGATGCACGGCGGCGCACTGAGCGACGAGGGCCAGATCCAGGATCGGCTCGGGGCGCAGGCGGCCGTGCTCGAGAGCATCGCCGGGCAGGTCATCGACGGCCTGAACACCGGCGCGCGGCGCGACCTGATCGTCGAGCGCGTCGCGCTGCCGCCGGCACTCGCCCGGCGCGAGGACGAACGGCCGCTGTACAACTCGGCGCGCGACATCGGCAACATGGTCGTCAAGCAGTACAGCGGCTGGTGGGACGACCTGCCTTCGCATTGGGCGCCGGCACCGCTGGCGCAGGCGGCGCGTGAATTCGCGGCGCTCGCCGGTGGCGCACCCAGGCTGATCGAGCGCGCGCTGCAGCTCGCGCCGCAGTCGCCGGCGCTGGCTTCGCAGCTCGCCGACTGGGCCTGGCTGGCCGCACCCGGCGACGCCGCCGTGATCCGCGGCGCGATGGAGGTCTACCGCCGTCGCGTGGCCGATCCGCTGCCGACCCAGGAGGCGCTGGTCTATGCCGAGCACATGACGCGTTTGCAGTTCGAGCTCGACCGGCTTGGCGCGGGCAGGTAGCGCCGCGAGGAATGGCGCGGCGAGAAACGGCGCAAGAGACAGTGCAGGCCGTGCAGGCAGTGCAGGCCGTGCAGGCAGTGCAGGCAGTGCAGGCCGTGCAGGCAGTGCAGGCCGTGCAGCGAATGTCACGGGCCGCCGACAGACCGGCCGCCGCCGGCAGGCCGGCGCATCACCACCAGCGCATCACCACCAGCGCAGCGCGCGCCCGGCGAGCAGCGCGCCGATGAACAGCGGCTGGTGCAGCATGTAGAAGGTGAGCGGCCAGCGTCCGAGCCGTGCGAGCGGCGCGAGCACCGCGGGCAGCGGCAGCGCGAGCCGCGCGCTGTGCTGCGCGATCAGCCCGTGCCCGGCGGCCAGTCCGGCGAGCATGACGCCGAGCCACGGCAGCACGGGCACGTAGTCCTCGGTCACCGGCTTGCGCGTCACCAGCCCGACCCAGTTCGTCCAGGGCGTGTCGAAGAACGGGTGCTGCACGACGAACGGCAGCGCGATCGCGAGCGCGGCCAGCGGCAGCCACCACGAGCGCAGCGGCGCCAGCCAGCGCACGACGATCAGCATCACGGCGATGCCGTGCAGCACGCCGAAGACGATCCAGCTGTTCGGGAACATCAGCGCCGAGCCTGCGCTCACCAGCAGCGCACACAGCGCAATCTGCGCCCAGCGCCGCCAAAAGCGCGCCGGCCGCTGGTGCGCTGCCTGCGCTGCCGCCTGCCCGAGCCCGGCACACCACAGAAACAGGCTCAGGATGCAGGTGCGCTGCACGGTCCACAGCGGGTCGCGGTAGAAGTCCTGCTGCGGCACCAGATAGCCGAACTGGTTGAGGTCGAACGCATAGTGGTAGGCGGCCATCCACAGCATCGCCAGGCCGCGCAGCGCGTCGATGGCGTCGAAGCGCCCGCGCGCGAGCGGCGCTGTCGCACTCACGCGGTCTTCTCGTAGACGTCGGTGAAGCGCTCGCCGTCCCAGGCGTAGAGCAGCACCGCGACCTGCAGGCAGCGCTGGGCAGCGCGCGGCGTGAACAGGCCCACGCACTGGCCGCGCGGCGCGCGCGCCTGGCGCACGCTGGGGTAGACGACGCCCGCCGAGCCCTCGCGGCGCAGCCTGGCGCCCAGGGCGCGCGCCGCCGCGTAGTCGTCGGCGTCGAGCACGGCCGCCGGCACGGCACCGGCCGGCCGCAGATCGTGCAGCCGCGCGTCGATCGCCACGTGGTACAGGCGCATCGGCAGGTGCATCGGCCCTTCGCGCGTGGCGGCGAGGAAGCGCCCGTGGTGGTGGCGCGTCTCGGCCACCGCGGTGGCGCGCTCGCGCGCGGCGTAGAACATGCCGTAGCTGCCGTCGGCGAAGCGGCTGCCCTGCGTGTTGACGTGCGTGAAGGCGGCCATGATGGGGCCGCTGCCGGGGCCGTACCGACGCTCGTCGCGCGGCACGCGCTCGATCTCGCCCACCTCGTCGCGCACGCGTTCGTTGGTCATCGCCTCGAGCGCATACAGCGCATCGAAGTCGGAAGCATCGGCCACGCGGTCGAACAGGTTCACCGACGGATGGCGCGTCGGCACGATGCGGCAGGCCTCGGGCCAGCGCACACGGCGCAGCTCGGGCCAGCCCTCGGCCGGTGCGCCCGTCAAGACCAGCCGCCGCCGCGCACGCCGTCCAGGTAGCGGCGCACGAAGTGCAGATCGCTCACGTTGCCCGCCAGCATGCGCTCGAGCGCGCTGCGCCCGCCGAAGCCGGCCGCGGCGTTGGGCTTGCGCAGCCACGCATCGGCTGCAGCCGGTTCGGGCAGCAGGATCTGCAGGCTCTTCCAGATGCCGAGCAGATCGGACAGGCGCTCGAGCGTGTCGCGCGGCACGCTGGCCTGCCCGGGGTGCTTGCGCCACGCGAAGTAGGTGCTGCGCGGCGGCTGGCCGAGCAGGCGCAGTTGCTCGTCGACCGTGAGGCCCCAGGCCTGGGCGATGCGTTCGAAGGCGCGCAGGCCCGCAGCGGCCATGCGCTGCGCCGGGATCGGTTCGGCGTCGGCTGCGGGCAAGGCGGGGGCGGCGAGCGCGCTCATCGGTCGATGCGGTATCGGTGCATCCAATGCTGGACGGCGTTTGCATGATAGTCCAACTGGAGATTGTCGATCAAGTGCGCGCAGACGCCGCTACGCCGCTGCGAGCAGCTGCGGCAGCACAGCCGCTGCGGCCCCGCGCAGCAGGTGCGTCGCCGCGTCGTCGATCTCGCTGGCGGCCGGATTGACGATGACCACCGACGCCCCGGCGCGCCGCGCCAGCCCGGCCAGACCCGCCGCCGGCCACACGGCACCCGAGGTGCCGACCACGAGCATCGCGTCGCAGCGCGACGCCAGCCGCTGCGCCGTCGTCAGCGCCGACTCGGGCAGCCTCTCGCCGAACCAGACGACGCCGGGGCGCACGAGGTTGCCGCAGTGCGCGCAGCGCGGCGGACGAGCCGGCCCGGCATCCGCAGCGCGACACGCCGGGCGGCGCGGGCAGGCGTCGAGCCAGCGGTCTTGCAGGATGTCGCCGTGCAGTCGCACGACATCGCGGCTGCCCGCGCGCTGGTGCAGGTCGTCGACGTTCTGCGTCACGACACGCAGCGTTCCGGGGTGCCGCTGTTCGAACTCGGCCAGCGCACGGTGCGCCGCGTTCGGCTCGGCGCGCCGCACCCCTTCGCGCCGTTCGGCATACCAGTCCCAGACGCGCTGCGGGTGTGCGCGGAAGCCCTCCTCACTCGCCAGGTCGGCCGGATCGAAGCGCGACCACAGGCCCGTGAGCGCGTCGCGAAAGGTCGGGATGCCGCTCTCGGCGCTGATGCCCGCGCCGCTCAGCGCCACAACCGAGCGCGCCTGCCGCAGCGCAGCGCGGGCCGCGTCGAGCGCCGCCGGCGCGTGCGCATCCGAGGTCGAAGATCTCATCGCCCGCCCTCCTCCTCGGCGGCACTGCGCGCGCCGCCGCACTGCGCGGTGCCCCGGCTCGCGTGTCCATGCCCTCGCTGCGCGCCGCCGCCGCCACCGGATGACCGCCATCCTAGCGTCGCCGCTTGCCGCCACCCGGGCCGCCCGGCCCTGGATGCCACTCGGTTGACGTTCACGTCACCTGCGGTTTCAATGCGTCACCCAGGTGGCGAACGAGATGCGATGAGCGAATTCCTCCCTTGTGCCGCGCGCCCGCGCAGCTGGCACGCGCGCACCGGGGCCGCGGCATGAGGACGCCCGGCCGCTCCCGGGCGTTCGTCGCGACGCGCGCGGCGCGCAGGGCACTGCAGTGAGCCCCGTGGTCACGGCAGCGGCCGCACGACGCAGCGCCGAAGAGCAGGCGCAGTTCGACCATGCGCTCAGGACACTGTTCGAGGAGCACATCGCCTTCAACCGCGTGCTCGGGCTCGAGATCGTGTCGGTCGAGCCCGGCAACGTGCGCGGCAGCTTCGACATGCGCCCCGAGCTCGTCGGCAGCTCGCTGCACGGGCGCCTGCACGGCGGCGTCGTCTCGTCGGTGCTCGACGCGATGGCCGGGCTGGCACTGATGGTCGAGATCGGCGCCAGCCGACCCACCGAGAGCATGCAGCAGGTGCTGCACCGCTTTGCGCGCATGGGCACGATCGACCTGCGCATCGACTTCCTGCGCCAGGGCATCGGCAGGCGCTTCGACGCCACGGCCGAAGTCACGCGGCTGGGCGGGCGCATCGGCTCGGTGCAGATGGCGCTGCACAACGACGAGGGCAGGCTGATCGCCACCGGCGCCGCAGCGTACGTGCTCGCGTGAACGGCCGCCGAGCGGGCCGCGCGCGCCTGTGCGGCGCCGGCGCATGACGTATCGTGCCGGCATGAGTGCTTCGACACCCGCGCCAGCCGGGCCCGCCGCGCCATCACCGGCATCGTCGCGCGTGTCCTCGGCGACGCCCGCATCGTGCTGCGCACCGGCACCGGCGCGCAGCGTGGACGCACTGGCGCCGGGGCTGCTGCAGGGGGACCGGCGCGCAATCGCGCGCGCCATCAGCCGCATCGAGCAGGGCGCGGACGACGCGGCGGCGCTGCGCGCGGCGCTCGCCGCGCACCTGGGCCGCGCGCATGTGGTCGGCATCACCGGCGCGCCGGGTGCCGGCAAGTCCACGCTCGTGCACGCGCTGCTGGGTGCCTTGCTCGCGCGCGGCCAGCGCGTCGCGGTCGTCGCGGTCGACCCGTCGAGCCCGCTGTCCGGTGGCGCGGTGCTGGGCGATCGCGTGCGCATGGGCGAGCACGGCGCGCACCCCGACGTCTTCATCCGCTCGCTGGCTGCGCGCGGGCACCTGGGCGGGCTGTCGCCGGCGGCGCGCGCCGCAGTCGACGTGTTCGACGCGGCGGGCTTTGCCACCGTGCTGGTCGAGACGGTGGGCACCGGGCAGTCCGAGGTCGAGATCATGTCGGTGGCCGACACGAAGATCGTCGTCGCCCCGCCGGGGCTGGGCGACGCGGTGCAGGCGCTCAAGGCCGGCATCCTCGAGATCGCCGACGTGCTGGTGGTGAGCAAGTGCGACCTGCCCGGCGCCGAGGCGACGGCGCGCGACCTGCTCGACATGCTGCGGCTGCAACCGCGCGTGGCGGCACCCGCCTGGCAGGTGCCGGTGCAGCGCGTGAGCGCCGCCAGCGGCGCGGGCGTGGCCGAACTCGTCGAGCTGATCCTGGCGCACGGCGCCGCGCTCGGCCACGCGCAGCGGCTGCGCGTCGACGGCCCTGGCGGCGCGGGCGGCGCGGGCGGCCCGGACGAAACCGCCGCCGCAGCCACCGCACGCACGACGAGGCTGCTCGAGATCCACACCACGGTCGGCAAGGCCGAGGACGCACGCCGGCTCGCCGAAGCCGCCGTCGCGCAGCGGCTCGCCGCCTGCGTGCACATGGCGCCGGTGGCGAGCGTCTATCGCTGGCAGGGCCGTGTGCAGCACGACGACGAGGTCGCGCTCGTGTTCAAGACCACCGAGGCCGCGGCGCCGCAACTGCGCGCGCTGCTGCTGGCAGCACATCCGTACGAGCTGCCCGCGCTGTACACGCTCGCGGTGGCCGAAGCCAGCGCGGCCTACGGCGAGTGGATCGTCCAGAGCACGCGGTGCGGCTGAGCGGCTTGCCTCCAGCGGTGCGCCGCGCGGCGCGTCCGGCGGCGCGTCCGGCGATGCGTCCGGCGGCGCGTCCGGCGGTGCGTCCGGCGGCGCATCCGGCCCCCCAGCGGCCCGGCGTGCGCGCTGTGCCCTGGGCCCTGCGCATCCCGGCGGCCCTCGGCCCGGTCCGTCTTGCGCCGCCCTGCCGCCCCCGCTGAGCGGCCCCATCTGGCAGCATCACGGCTGCACCCCCGCACCCCCCATGCAATCTTCCGTTTCTCGCCGCCCGGCGCTCTTCGCCCTGTTCGCCGCCGGCGGCCTGCTCGCCGCCGCGCTCGCCTTCTTCGGCGCACCGTCGAGCGTCGATGGCGCGCCCGAGGCGGTGCCGCGCGCCGTCGCGCCGCGTGGCCCGCTCACGTCCGAGGAGCACGCCAACATCGAGATCTTCCGGCGTGCATCGCCCTCGGTGGTGCACATCACGTCGCTGGGCATGCAGCGCGACCTGTTCTCGCTGCGCGTGCAGGAGGTGCCGCGCGGCACCGGCACCGGCTTCGTCTGGGACGAACGCGGCCACATCGTCACCAACTTCCACGTCATCCAGGACGCCAACGGCGCCAAGGTCACGCTGGCCGACCAGAGCACCTGGGACGCCGAGCTGGTGGGCACCTTCCCGGGCCGCGACCTGGCGGTGCTGCGCATCAAGGCGCCACGCGACAAGCTGCCGCCGATCGCCATCGGCAGCAGCCGCGACCTGCAGGTCGGCCAGCGCGTCTACGCGATCGGCAACCCGTTCGGCCTGGACCAGACGCTCACCGTGGGCATCGTGAGCGCGCTCAACCGCGAGATCGAGTCCTTCGGCGGGCGCACGATCCGCGGCGTGATCCAGACCGACGCCGCGATCAACCCCGGCAACAGCGGCGGCCCGCTGCTCGACTCGGCCGGACGGCTGATCGGCATCAACTCGCAGATCGCCAGCCCCAGCGGCGCCAGCGCCGGCATCGGCTTCGCGATTCCGGTGGACGAGGTCAACCGCGTCGTGCCGCGCCTCATCCGCGACGGACGCTTCGTGCGCCCGAGCATCGGCGTCGGGGCCGGATCGGCCGAGCTGCAGCGTGCGCTCGGCCTGCCCAAGGGCGTGGTCGTCGTGCAGGTCACGCCCGGCAGCCCCGCGGCACGCGCCGGCCTGCAGCCGTTTCGACGCGGCGCGCGCGGCGAGATCATCGGCGGCGACGTCGTCACCGCGATCGACGATCAGCCGGTGGCCGACCTGGACGACATGCTCACGGCGCTCGAGAACCATCAGCCCGGCGAGCAGGCCGTGCTGACCGTGTGGCGCAACGGCCAGACGCGCAGGCAGCGGCTGACGCTCGGTGCCGCCGAGTAGCGCCTGGCGGCGCGCGCGCCGCGCGTCGCTAGCCGTTTTCCCTCTCGACGTCGGCCAAGAAGTCGCTCGCCTTCACCGTCTCGGCGTGCGCCAGCCACTGCGGATGCTCGCGCAGGTTGTCGGCGACGATGCGCTCGAGCGGCATGTCGTCGAAGGCGCCGTGCTGGCGCACGTACTCCATGTGCTTGCGGCCGGTCTTGTCGTAGGGGTGGTAGATCGAGTCGCTGCGCCCGTCCCAATCCAGCGGCAGCAGCCCGAAGCGCTCGGTGAGCTCGATGTTGAACGCCGGCGTCGCCTTGAGCCACTGGCCGTCGAGCCAGACGTCGACGTAGCCGTGCCAGTGGTAGATGTCGGTCTGCATCAGCTCGCGCAGCCGCGCCGTGCTCAGGTGGTTGCGCACGTCGGCGTAGCCCACGCGCGCGCGGATGCCGGCGGCGCGGCAGGCCGCGGCCAGCAGCGCCGCCTTGGGCACGCACCAGCCGTAGCCGCGCTCGATCACGGTGCTGGCGCGCATGCCGCTCACGCTCAGGTCGATGCGGTACGGGTCGTAGCGAAAGCCGTCGCGCACCGCGTAGTACAGCGCGACGGCGCGCTCGCGCTCGTCGGCGCCGCGCGCGTGTTCGCGCGCGAAGGCCGCCACCAGCGGGTGGTCGCTGTCGAGCAGCGCGGTCGGTGACAGTGCGGGGTCGTTCATCTGCAGGCCTTTCACGTGCTCGCCGCGGCGTCGTGGCCGGCATCGTGGCCGACGTCGCGCCGGGCGCGAGTATCGCGCCGAAGGCGGTGCCCGGGCCGCGCGCGGGCGGCCGCGGGAGGTTGCGCCTGGGCGAGAATCGCGCCTCCCCAGGAGCCCCCATGCAAGTGATCTGCCTCGATCTCGAAGGCGTGCTCGTGCCCGAGATCTGGATCGCGTTCGCCGAGCGCACCGGCATCGCCGAGTTCCGGCGCACGACGCGCGACGAGCCCGACTACGACAAGCTGATGCGCTGGCGGCTGGACCTGCTGCGCCGCCACGGCCTGAAGCTGGCCGACATCCAGGCCGTGATCGCCGCCATGGCGCCGCTGGCGGGCGCGCGCGAATTCCTCGACGCGCTGCGCGCGCGCTTCCAGGTGCTGATCCTCTCGGACACCTTCTACGAGTTCGCCGACCCGCTGATGCGCCAGCTCGGCCGCCCGACCCTGTTCTGCCATCGCCTGCTCGCCGACGACGCGGGCTACGTCGTCGAGTACCGGCTGCGCCAGGCCGACCAGAAGCGGCGCGCGGTCGAGGCGCTCAAGAGCCTGAACTTCCGCGTCATCGCCGCCGGCGACTCGTTCAACGACACGGCGATGCTGGCGGCGGCCGACGCCGGCTTCCTGATCCATCCGCCGCCGGCCATCGCGGCGCAGTTCCCGCAGTTCCCGGTGTGCTCGAACTACGCCGAACTCGAGGCCGCGATCGACGGCGCGGCGGCCCGGCTCGGCGACTGAATCCGGCGCGGGCGCGCCGTTCGCGCGTCGTTCGCACGCCGTTCGCACGCCGTACGCGCGCCGTCCGCGCGTCGTTCGCGCGTCGTTTGCACGCCGCGGCCAACCGGGCCGCCACCCGCCGCCACCCGCCGCCACCCGCCGGCGCCGCCGTGCGGCACAGCGGCCGCGGCCGCACGCTTTCTAGAATGCGCCGGCATGTCGCTCCTGCTGCTCCTCGCCCTGCCCTTCGTCGGCAGCGCCGTGGCGGTGCTGCTGCCGACCACGGCGCGCAACCTCGAGTCGCTGTGGGCCGCCGCGGTGGCGCTGGCCGTGGCGCTGCCGCTGGCGCTGCTGTACCCGGACGTGGCCGCCGGTGCGGTGCCGAGCGAACGCCTCGTGTGGCTGCCCAGCCTGGGGCTGGACCTCGTCGTGCGCCTGGACGGCCTGGCATGGATGTTCGCGATGCTGGTCGCCGGCATCGGACTGCTGGTGGTGCTGTACGCGCGCTACTACCTCTCGCCCGAGGATCCGGCGGCACGCTTCTATGCGCTGCTGCTGGGCTTCATGGGCGCGATGCTGGGCGTCGTCGTCGCCGGCAACCTGGTGCAGCTCGTGCTGTTCTGGGAGCTGACGAGCCTGTATTCGTTCCTGCTCATCGGCTACTGGACGCACCGGCGCGATGCGCGCCGCGGCGCGCGCATGGCCTTCACCGTCACCGCGGCGGGCGGCCTGGCCTTGCTGGGCGGCGTGCTGCTGCTCGGGCACATCGTCGGCAGCTACGAACTCGACGCCGTGCTCGGCGCCGGCGAGCGCGTGCGCGCACATGCGCTGTACCCGGTGATGCTCGCGCTCGTGCTGCTGGGCGCGCTCACCAAGAGCGCGCAGTTCCCGTTCCACTTCTGGCTGCCGCACGCGATGGCGGCGCCGACGCCGGTGTCGGCCTACCTGCACTCGGCGACGATGGTCAAGGCCGGCGTCTTCCTGCTCGCGCGCCTGTGGCCGGTGCTCTCGGGCACCGACGCCTGGTTCTGGACGGTCGGCGGCGCCGGGCTCGCCACGCTGCTGCTCGGCGCCTGCGCGGCGATGTTCCAGAACGACCTGAAGGGGCTGCTGGCCTATTCCACGGTGAGCCACCTCGGTCTCATCACGCTGCTGCTCGGGCTGGACAGCCCGCTGGCCGCGGTGGCCGCGGTGTTCCACACGATGAACCACGCCACCTTCAAGGCGTCGCTGTTCATGTCGGTGGGCATCGTCGATCACGAGGCCGGCACGCGCGACCTCCGGCGGCTGCACGGGCTGTGGCGCGCGATGCCGATCACCGGCACGCTGGCCGTCGTGGCGGCGGCGGCGATGGCCGGCGTGCCGCTGCTCAACGGCTTCCTGTCCAAGGAGATGTTCTTCGCCGAGGCCGTGTTCCTCGAGGCCAATCCGCTCGTCGAGTGGCTGCTGCCCGCAGCGGCCACGCTGGCCGGCGTGTTCGCGGTCGTGTACTCGCTGCGCCTGGCGCACGGCGTGTTCTTCGGCGCCGCGCCGTCCGACACCCCGCGCGCGCCGCACGAGCCCGTGCGCTGGATGCGCGTGCCGGTGGAACTGCTGGTGCTGGCCTGCGTGGTCGTGGGCACGCTGCCGGCCTGGTCGATCGGGCCGCTGCTGGCCACCGCGGCGCGGCCGGTGGTCGGCGGCGAGCTGCCGCCGTACAGCCTCGCCCTGTGGCACGGCTTCACGACGCCGCTGGCGATGAGCCTCGTCGCCCTGATCGGCGGGCTCGCCGTCTACCGGCGCTTTCGCACGCGCTTCCTGCAGCGCGCGGGCGGTGGCGCCCCCGCTCTCGCCCGGCTCGACGGGCAGCGCCTCTTCCATGCCGTGCACGCGCTCGCCATCCGTTTCGCCCGCGTGGCGCTGCGCCGCCTGGGCACGCGCCGGCTGCAGCCGCAACTGCTGGCGATGGTGCTCGCGGCGGGGAGCGCCGGGCTCGCGTCGGCGCTCGTCGTGCCGCTGGCCTGGGGCGACCGCACGCGCGTGCCGCTCACGCCCGAGTTCGTGCTCATGTGGGCCGTGGCCGGCGTGTGCGCGCTGGCCGCGGCCCGGATGGCCAAGTTCCAGCGCCTGGCCGCACTGGTGCTGCTGGGCGTTGTCGGCCTCGTCGTGTGCATCACCTTCGCCTGGTTCTCGGCACCCGATCTGGCGCTCACGCAACTGGCGGTCGAGGTGGTGACGCTGGTGCTGTTCCTGCTCGGGCTGCGCTGGCTGCCGCGGCGCATGCCGCAGGCCGGCGTCGACGACTCGGCGCGTGCGCGCTGGCGCCGGCGGCGCGATTTCGCGCTCGCGCTGCTGGTGGGCGCCGGCATGACCACGCTGTCGTACGCGCTGCTCACGCGCAGCGCGCCGCTGTCGATCGCGCCCTTCTTCCTCGCGCAGGCGCTGCCCGCGGGGGGCGGGCACAACGTCGTCAACGTCATCCTGGTCGACTTCCGTGCCTTCGACACGCTGGGCGAGATCACCGTGCTGGGCATCGTCGGCCTCACCGTCTACGCGCTGCTCAGGCGCTTTCGCCCGCCACGCGAGACGCGCGGGCAGCCCGCTCAGCAGCGCATGGTGCCGGCCGACCTGCCGAGCGACCTGATCGTGCGCCCCGACGCCGCCGAAGCCGAGGCGCTGGCGCCGTACCTCGAGGTGCCGGCGGTGCTGGTGCGCCTCGTGCTGCCGCTTTCCTTCGTGCTCGCGCTGCACCTGCTCCTGCGCGGCCACGACCAGCCCGGCGGCGGCTTCGTCGCCGCGCTGGTGGTGGCCATCGGCCTCATCGCGCAATACATGGCCAGCGGCACGCGCTGGGTCGAGGCACGGCTGCGCCTGATGCCGGTGCGCTGGATCGCCGCCGGCCTGCTGCTGGCGCTGGCCACCGGAGCGGGCTCGCTGCTCCTGGGCTACCCCTTCCTCACCACGCACACGGCGCATCTGCACTGGCCGTGGGTCGGCGAGGTGAGCCTGCCGAGCGCGGCGCTGTTCGATCTCGGCGTGTTCGCGGTCGTCCTCGGCGCGACCCTGCTGATGCTGACCGCCATCGCGCACCAGTCGCTGCGCGCGCAACGCCGCCCTGCCTCCGGCACCAGCACCGGCACCGGCACCAGCACCAGCACCAGCACCAGCACCGGCACCGGCACCGGCACCGGCACCAGCACCGGCACCGGCGCCGGCACCGCCACCGGTGCCGAGGGGCCGCGCTGATGGAACTCGTCGTCTCGCTCGCCGTGGGCGTGATGGCTGCCGCCGGCGTGTGGCTGCTGCTGCGCCCGCGCACGTTCCAGGTCCTGATCGGGCTCGCGCTGCTGTCGTACGCGGTCAACCTGTTCATCTTCAGCGTCGGCAGCCTCTCGCTCGGCAAGGCGCCGGTCGTGCACGCGGGCGTGGCGGCCGATCTCGCGCACTACACCGATCCGCTGCCGCAGGCGCTGGTGCTCACCGCCATCGTGATCGGCTTCGCCACCACGGCGCTCTTTCTCGTCGTGCTGCTCGCGCTGCGCGGCCTGGCCGGCGGCGACCATGTCGACGGCCGCGAGGGCGAGCCTTGACGCCGGCGCCTGCACAGCTGGTCATCGCGCTCGTGCTGCTGCCGCTGGCGGCGGCCGCCTTCATGCTGTTGTTCGGCGCCGAGCGCAGGCGCATGAAGGCGGCGATCAACGTCGCGTCGACCGCGCTCGGCCTGGCGCTGGCGCTGGCGCTCGCCTGGCAGGTGCACGCGCAGGGCGCGCCGGCGGTGTTCGCCGTCCACCTGCCCGGCAACTGGCCCGTGCCCTACGGCATCGTGCTGGTGGCCGACCGGCTCGCCGCGCTGATGGCGGTGCTGGCCGCCAGCGTGGCGCTGGCGGCGCTGCTGTTCGCGCTGCCGCGCTGGCAGCATGCCGGCATGCACTTCCACGCGCTGCTGCAGCTGCAGCTCATGGGGCTGTACGGCGCCTTCCTGACCGGCGACCTGTTCAACCTCTTCGTCTTCGTCGAGGTGCTGCTCGCCGCCAGCTACGGGCTGCTGCTGCACGGCGGCGGCCTGGCGCGCGTGGCCTCGGGGCTGCACTACATTGCGCTCAACCTGGCGGCGTCGCTGCTGCTGCTGGTCGGCATCGCCGTCGTGTACGGCGTCACCGGCACGCTCAACATGGCCGACATCGCCCGCGCGCTGCCGCTGGTGCCGCCGAGCGACCGCGGACTGCTGCACGCCGGCGCGGCGATCCTGGCGGTGGCCTTTCTCGCCAAGGCGGCGGTGTGGCCGCTCGGCTTCTGGCTGCCGGCGGCCTATGCGGCGGCCAGCGCGCCGGCGGCCGCGGTGTTCGCCATCCTGACCAAGGTCGGTGTCTACGCGCTGCTGCGGCTGTGGACGCTGTGCTTCGCCGCCACCGCAGGCGCCTCGGCCGGCTTCGGCGGCCAGGCGCTGGTCTGGGGCGGCCTGGCGACGCTGGGCTTCGGCACGCTCGGCATGCTGGCGTCGCAGCAGCTCGCCCGCGTCACCGCGTACAGCGTCATGGCGTCGGCGGGCACGCTGGTCGCGGCGACGGGCTTCGGCGTGCCGGCGCTCGCCGCCGGGGCCCTCTTCTACCTCGTGAGCTCGACGCTGGCGGCGGCGGCGCTGTTCCTGCTCGTCGAACTGCTCGAGCGCAGCCGCGAGGTCGAGCGCGGCCCGCAGGTCTTCGACGACGGCCGGCCCACGCTCGTGCGGTTCGACGAGGCCGAGCCGCCGGCGAACGTCAATCTCGACGACGACGAGCGCGCGCTGATCGGGCGTCCGATCCCCGCCGCGCTGGCCTGGCTGGGCGTGTCGTTCATGATCTGCGCGCTGGCCGTCGCCGGGCTGCCACCGCTGGCGGGCTTCGTGGCCAAGCTGGCGATGCTCGAGGCGCTGGTGCCGCTCGGCCGCACGCCCGCCTGGCTGATGTACGCGCTGCTGATCGGCTCGGGCCTGCTCGCCGCCGTGGCCATGGTGCGCGTGGGCATGCGTCATTTCTGGACCCCGGCCGAGCGGCCGGCGCCCCGGCTGCGCGCGGCCGAGGGCGTGCCGGTGGCGGCGCTCGCGCTGGCGCTCGTGGCCGTGGTGTTGCAGGGCGAGGCGCTGCTGGGCTACACGCGCGCCGCGGCCGCGTCGCTGCACGCGCCCGGCGAGTACATCCGCGCCGTGACGGGCACGCGGCCGCT
>JAFECX010000162.1 GCA_018241895.1 Pseudomonadota bacterium | reverse complement strand
GGGCGGCGCGCGGTTTCGGCTGGTCGAGCCCGTGCGGGCGGCGCTGGCGGTGGCGCTGCTGCCGGCGCAGCAGGCGCTGGCCGTGCCGCGCGAGCTGGTGGCCGCGGGCAGCGAGTACCTGCGCGGCCTGACGCATGCGCTGGCCGGCGAGCGCGCGGCGCGCGCCGCGCTCGCGGCGCAGTCGGCGCGGCTGGCGGCGCTCGAGCAGCAGGCGGCGGACAACCGCGAGCTGCGTGCCCTGCTCGAACTGCGGCCCGCGCTGGCGGTGCGCAGCACCGCCGCCGAGGTGCTGTACGAGGCCGCCGACCCGTTCACGCGCAAGGTCGTCATCGACCGCGGCGCCGCGCACGACATCGCGCTCGGCGCCGCCGTGATCGACGAGCGCGGCGTGCTCGGGCAGGTGACGCGCGTCTACGCGCTCACCTCCGAGGTGACGCTGCTCGTCGACAAGGACGCCGCGATCCCCGTGCTCAACGTGCGCACGCAGCAGCGCGCGGCCGCCTTCGGCGGCGGGCCCGGCGGCACGATGGAGCTGCGCTTCACCTCGGCCAACGCCGACGTGCGCGTCGGCGACGTGCTGCAGACCAGCGGGCTCGATGGCGTCTATCCGCCGGGGCTCGCGGTGGCCACGGTGAGCAGCGTGGAACGTCGCGCCGAGTCGGGCTTCGCGCGCATCCTGCTCGCGCCGGCGGCGCCGCCCGACGGCGTGCGCTTCGTGCTCGTGCTCGCGCCGCTGGCCACGCAGCGGCCGCCCCGGCCCGATCCCGCCGACACCGATGCGGCCGGCGCCGAACGCAGCCCCCGCCGCGCGCCGCGCGGCGCACGGGCCGCCGCCGCCGAGGGCGCCTCCGCAGCGCGCCGACCGTGAATGCCCGCGAGGTGCCGCGATGATCCTGCCGCGCGCCAGCGACCAGCTGCTGCTGCCGGTCAACCCGCTGTTCATCGCCGCCACGCTGCTGGCGGCCTTCGGGTTGAACCTGCTGCCCTTCGGTCGCATGCCGGCGCTGCCCGACTGGCTGGCGCTCACGCTCGTGTTCTGGAACGTGCACCAGCCGCGCCGCGTGGGCATCGGCTGGGCCTTCCTGTTCGGGCTGCTGATGGACGTGCACCAGGGCGCGCTGCTGGGTCAGCACGCACTGGCCTACACGCTGCTCAGCTTCGCGGCCATCGCGATCCACCGGCGGCTGCTGTGGTTCGGCCTGCCCGAGCAGGCGCTGCAGATCGCGCCCCTGTTCTTCGCCGCCCACTTCGTCGAGCTGCTCGCGCGGCTGGTGGCCGGCGGCATGTTCCCCGGCTGGCGCTTTCTCGTCGCGCCGCTGCTGGAGGCGGCGTTGTGGCCGCTGGCCGCGACGCTGCTGCTCGCGCCGCAGCGCCGTGCACCCGACCCGGACGAAAATCGCCCTCTGTGAACGCGAGCGGCCCGCCCCGATGACCGAACTGCGCGACCTCGAGCGCGAGCTCTCGCGCCTGCACGGCCGGCTGCTGGCTGCGGCGGCATTCGTGCTGCTGGCCTTCGCGCTGCTGGCCGCGCGGCTGGTCTATCTGCAGGTCGTGCGTCACGACGAGCTCGCCGAGCAGGCCGAGAGCAACCGCACCGCGGTGGTGCCGATCGTGCCCAACCGCGGCCTCATCCTCGACCGCAACGGCGTCGTGCTGGCGACCAACTACTCGGCGTACACGCTGGAGATCACGCCGTCGCGCATCGCCGGCGGCACGGCCGCGCTCGACGCGCTGATCGACGAGCTGTCCCAGGTGGTGGAGATCCAGCCGCGCGACCGCAAGCGCTTTCGCCGCCTGCTCGACGAGAGCAGGAGCTTCGAGTCGCTGCCGATCCGCACCAAGCTCGGTGACGACGAAGTGGCGCGCTTCATGGCGCAGCGCTTCCGCTTTGCCGGCGTCGACGTGCGCGCACGGCTGTTCCGCAGCTACCCGCTGGGCGAGACCGGCAGCCATCTGCTCGGCTACATCGGCCGCATCAACCAGGCCGAGAAGCGCGCGATGGACGACTGGCCCGACGAGGACCAGGCCAACTACAAGGGCACCGACTACATCGGCAAGCTCGGCCTCGAGCAGAGCTACGAGCGCGAGCTGCACGGCACCACCGGCTTCGAGGAAGTCGAGACGAGCGCCGGCGGGCGCGCCGTGCGGCGCCTGGCGAGCCAGCCGCCGACGCCCGGCAACCAGCTGTGGCTGTCGATCGACGTCAAGCTGCAGGCGCTGGTCGAGCAGATGTTCGGCGGCCGCCGCGGCGCGCTGGTGGCGATCGACCCGCGCAGCGGCGAGGTGCTCGCCTTCGTCAGCAAGCCGACCTTCGATCCGAACCTGTTCGTCGACGGCATCGACTTCGACAGCTGGAAGGAGCTCAACGAGGACATCGACAAGCCGCTGCTCAACCGCGCGCTGCGCGGCACCTACCCGCCCGGCTCCACCTTCAAGCCCTTCATGGCGATGGCGGCGCTGGGCAGCGGCAAGCGCGGCCCGAACACCGTGATCTACGACGGCGGCACGTTCCAGTTCGGCAACCACACCTTCCGCAGCCACGGCGACCGCGGGCTGGGGCCGGTGGACATGACGCGCTCGATCGTCAAGTCGAGCAACGTCTACTACTACTCGCTGGCCAACGAGATGGGCGTCGACCTGATGCACGAGCAGCTCTCGCCGTTCGGCCTCGGGCGCAGGACCGGCATCGACCTGCTGGGCGAAGTCACCGGCGTGCTGCCCTCCACCGAGTGGAAGCGGCGCACCTACAAGCGGCCCGAGCAGCAGCGCTGGTACGCCGGCGAGACGATCTCGCTGGGCATCGGCCAGGGCTACAACAACTTCACGATGCTGCAGATGGCCAACGCGCTGGCCACGCTGGTCGCGGGCGGCGCACGCCACGAACCGCACCTGGTGCGCGAGGTGGAGGACGTGATCACGCGCGAGCGCCGCACGCTGGCGCGCGAGCCGCTGGCGCCGCTGCCCCTGAAGCCCGAGCACGTGGCGCTGGTGATGCGCGCGATGTACGGCGTCACGCAGGAGGGCACGTCGACGCGCGTGTTCGCGGGCGCCCCGTACCGGAGCATGGGCAAGACCGGCACCGCGCAGGCCGTGGGCATCCGCCAGAACGAGAAGTACAACGCCGCCCGCCTCGAGGAGCACAAGCGCGACCACTCGCTGTACATCGCCGCCGCGCCGCTCGAGGCGCCGACGGTGGCGCTGGCGGTGGTGGTCGAGAACGCCGGCTTCGGCGCCGAGGCTGCGGCGCCGATCGCGCGCCGCGTGTTCGACTACCTGCTGCTCGGCCTGGTGCCGAGCGAGGAGGACATGGCGCTCACCCAGCAGGGCCGCTCGTCGGCGCCCGTGGGCACGCCGCGGCGCGCGGCCGACTGGCCGCTGCCCGGGCAGCCGCTGCCGGCGCCGCTCGACGCGGCCGTCGGCGACGGCGCCGTGGCGTCGGCAGCGCCGTCGGCAACGGTTGCGGCAGCGCCGTCGGCAACGGTTGCGGCAGCGACGGCGGCGGCAGCAGCGACGGCGAAGGCAGCGACGGCGACGGCGGCGAAGGCGGCCAGCCTCGCCCGGGCGCGATGAACGCCTTCATCTTCGAGCGCCCGTCGCTGTGGCAGCGCGTGCGCCCCGTGCTCGGCGGCTTCGACGGCCCGCTCGCGCTGGCGGTGGCGATGTTGTGCGCGATCGGCCTCGTCAGCATGTACTCGGCCGGCTTCGACGACGGCACGCGCTTCGCCGATCACGGCCGCAACATGGCGATCGCGCTGGCGGTGCTCTTCGTCACGGCCCAGGTCTCGCCGCACCGGCTGCAAAAGCTCGCGCTGCCGCTGTACGTCGTCGGCCTGGCGCTGCTCGTGGCCACCGCGCTGCCCGGGCTGGGCATCACGAAGAAGGGCGCCACGCGCTGGCTCAACGTGGGCGTCGTGATCCAGCCCAGCGAGATGATGAAGATCGCAATGCCGCTGATGCTGGCGTGGTGGTTCCAGAAGCGCGAGGGCCAGCTGCGCACGCTCGACTTCGTCGTTGCCGGTGCGCTGCTGCTGGTGCCGGTGGCGCTGGTGATCAAGCAGCCCGATCTGGGCACCGCGCTGCTCGTGCTCGCCGCCGGCATCTATGTCATCTTCTTCGCCGGGCTGTCGTGGCGCCTCGTCGTGCCGGTGCTGGTGCTGGCCGCGGTGGCCGTCACGGCGCTCGTGCTGGCGCAGGATCGCATCTGCGCCAGCGGCGTGCACTGGCCCTTGCTGCGCGAGTACCAGCAGCACCGCATCTGCACGCTGCTCGACCCGAGCACCGACCCGCTGGGCAAGGGCTTTCACATCATCCAGGGCATGATCGCGATCGGCTCGGGCGGCCTCGGCGGCAAGGGCTTCATGCAGGGCACGCAGACGCACCTCGAGTTCGTCCCCGAGCGCACCACCGACTTCATCTTCGCGGCCTTCGGCGAGGAGTTCGGCCTCGCCGGCGCGCTCGTGCTGCTGGGCACCTTCGTCTTCCTCGTCCTGCGCGGCCTGATGATCGCCGCCGAGGCGCCGACCGTCTTCTCGCGGCTGCTCGCCGGCGCGCTGACGATGAGCCTGTTCACCTACGCCCTCGTCAACATGGGCATGGTGAGCGGCATCCTGCCGGTGGTGGGCGTGCCGCTGCCCTTCCTGAGCTACGGCGGCACGGCGATGGTGTCGCTCGGCCTCGCGCTGGGCATGCTGATGTCGATCGCGCGCAGCAAGCGGCTGATGCCGTCGTGAGGCGGGCGGCACGGCCCGGCGCGCGCCGCGCGGCGGCATGCCGCCGCCACCAGGTCACCACAAGGCCACCACCAGGCCGCCACCAGGTCACCACAGGGCCCCCCCCAGAGGGGGCACTGCACGGCCACTGCACGGCCACTGCACGGGGGCCACTAGCCGGCCGCGCCGTCGCGCGGCAGCCGCACCGTGAAGAGGGCGCCGGGCGAGGCCGCCGCCCGCTCGCCGGGCGGCCGCGCATCCTCGATGTCGATGCGCCCGCCGTGCCGCTGCACGATCTCCTGCACGATCGCCAGCCCCAGGCCGCTGCCGTCGACCTGCGTGTCCGGCGAGCGGTAGAAGGGCTGGAACACGCGCTCGCGGTCGGCCGGCGCGATCCCCGGGCCGCTGTCCTCGACCTGCAGCACGACGCTGGGCGCCGACGGGTCGGCGAGCACGCGCGCCGTGACGCGGCCGCCGCCGGGCGTGTAGTGCAGCGCGTTGTCGACCAGGTTGCGCACCAGCTCGCCGAGCAGCACCGGTTCGGCCAGCAGCCGCGTCGGTGCGGCGGCGCCGACGCCGCCGGCGGGGATTTCGTCCGGCCCCTCGTAGCCCAGATCGATGCGCCGCTCGATCGCGCGCGGCACGAAGTCGCGCACCACGGCGCGCGTGACGGCACCCAGGTCGACCCACTGGCGGCGCAGCTTCTCGCCGCTGTCCTCGGCGCGCGCCATCGCCAGCAGCTGGTTCACGGTGTGCGAGGCGCGCTGCGTCGAGCGCGCGATCTGCACGAGCGAGTGCTTCATGGCCGCCGCGTCGCCGCGGCCGCTGTCGATCTCGCGTGCCGCGAGCTCGGCCTGCATGCGCAGCCCCGCCAGCGGCGTCTTCAGCTGGTGCGCCGCGTCGGCCAGGAAGTGGCGCTGCGCGGCGATCGACTTGTCCAGCCGCTCGAGCAGGTCGTTGATCGAGCGCACCAGCGGCACGACCTCCTCGGGCACGCCGCGCTCGGGGATCGGCGACAGGTCGGTGCTCTCGCGGCGGCGGATGCGCCGCTGCAGCTCCTCGAGCGGGCGAAAGCCGCGCGCCAGCGCCAGCCACACCAGCAGCACCGCCACCGGCAGGATCACGAACTGCGGCAGCAGCACGCCCTTGATGATCTCGGTCGTCAGGCGCTGGCGGTTCTCCAGCGTCTCGGCGATCTGCACGAGGGCGGCGCCGCCGCCCAGCCGCAGCCAGGCCACGCGCACCGGCTCGTTGCCGATTTCGTCGTCGCGCAGTTGCACGTCGTGTCCGACGTCCGCGCCGAGGTCGGGCACGCGCAGGCGCGGATCGCCGGCCAGCAGCTCGCCGCGCGCGCCCAGCACCTGGAACCAGCGCTGCTCGTCGGCATCGCCGCCGAGCAGCATCAGCGCCGCGCGCTCGAGTTCGCCGCGCGCAGGCTGCGCGGGCGGCCGGTTGGCTGCCGTGCGCGGCAGCGCGACCACGGCCAGCGCACGGACCTGGCGCGTGAGCTCGAGATCGAACGGCCGATTGGCGATGTTCTGCGCCACGCCCCAGGTGAGCGCCAGGCTCATCGGCCACAGGAAGATGAGCGGCGCGAGCACCCAGTCGAGGAGTTCGCCGAACAGCGAGCGCGTGTCGCCGCGCCGCCGCCCGAACGGCCCCGGCACGGCCGCGGCATCGCCGGCGTCGGCCGCGAGCGCCCCCGGCGGCGAGGGCCGCTCGGTCACGGCGGCGGCCCCTGCGCCAG
>JAFECX010000161.1 GCA_018241895.1 Pseudomonadota bacterium | reverse complement strand
ATCGGCGCGCTGCTCGGGCGGCCGCGCCGGCGCCACCGCCGCCGACGCCGGCGCGCGCGCGCGCGGGCTCTGCACGATCGTGACCGGCGCACCTTCGATCGTGCGGCAGCCCTTTTCCTTCGCCTCCTGCGGCGTCAGCTGGTCGGTGTAGAGCACCGGGGGCCCGGGGCAGCGATAGACCGTTGCCGCGCCGGACTGCGCCAGCACGGCCGCGCACGGCACGGCCAGCAGCAGGGCAAGAATCGGGGTGACGATCGGCCGGCGCTTCATGCGCAATCCTCCGCAAGCTGCCATTGTGGCCCAGCAAGGCGGCGGCGCCGGAGGAGAAAAAGGGACGGCAAAGCGCCCCTTCCCCGGCTCGTGACGGTGCGCGCGTCACAGGCTGTAGTACATGTCGAACTCGACCGGATGCGTGGTCATGCGAAAGCGCGTCACCTCGCCCATCTTGAGCTCGATGAAGGCGTCGATCATGGCGTCGCTGAACACGCCGCCCTTGGTCAGGAAGCGGCGGTCGCGGTCGAGTTCGCCGAGCGCCTGGTCCAGGCTGTGGCAGACGGTGGGGATCTTCGCGTCCTCCTCGGGCGGCAGGTGGTACAGGTCCTTGGTCGAGGCCTCACCGGGGTGGATGCGGTTTTCCACGCCGTCCAGACCCGCCATCAGCATGGCCGCGAACGCCAGGTACGGATTGGCCGTGGGATCGGGGAAGCGCACCTCGATGCGCCGGCCCTTGGGGCTGGCGACGTAGGGGATGCGGATCGACGCCGAGCGGTTGCGCGAGCTGTACGCGAGCTTGACCGGCGCCTCGAAGTGCGGCACCAGGCGCTTGTAGCTGTTGGTGCCGGGGTTCGTGATGGCGTTCAGTGCGCGCGCGTGCTTGATGATGCCGCCGATGTAGAACAGCGCGAACTCCGACAGCCCGCCGTAGCCGTCGCCGGCGAACAGGTTCTGGCCGCCCTTCCACACGCTCTGGTGCACGTGCATGCCGCTGCCGTTGTCGCCGACCACCGGCTTGGGCATGAAGGTCGCGGTCTTGCCGTAGGCGTGCGCGACGTTGTGGATCACGTACTTCTGCAGCTGCAGCCAGTCGGCGCGCTGCACCAGGGTGCTGAACTTGGTGCCGATCTCGCACTGGCCGGGCGCGGCCACCTCGTGGTGGTGCACCTCGACCGGGATGCCGAGCTGCTCGAGCAGCAGGCACATCTCCGAGCGCATGTCCTGCAGGCTGTCGACCGGCGGCACCGGGAGGTAGCCGCCCTTGACGCCCGGACGGTGCCCCATGTTGCCGCCCTCGAGCTCGCGCCCGCTGCTCCAGGGCGCCTCCTCCGAGGTGATCTTCACGCTGCAGCCGTCCATGCCGACATGCCACTGCACCTGGTCGAAGACGAAGAACTCGGGCTCGGGACCGAAGTAGGCGGTGTCGCCGATGCCGCTGCTCTTCAGGTACGCCTCGGCGCGCCGGGCGATCGAGCGCGGGTCGCGCTCGTAGGGCTTGCCGTCGCCGGGCTCGAGCACGTCGCAGGTCAGCAGCAGCGTGGGTTCCTCGAAGAACGGGTCGACGTTGGCGGTGTCGGGGTCGGGCACCAGCAGCATGTCCGACGCCTCGATGCCCTTCCAGCCGGCGATCGACGAGCCGTCGAACGGCTGCCCGGTGTTGAAGGTCTCTTCGTCGAAGTGCGACAGCGGCAGCGTCACGTGATGTTCCTTGCCGCGCGTGTCGGTGAAGCGCAGATCGACGAACTTGACTTCGTTGTCGCTCACCATCTTCATCACGTCGGCGACGGTCTTGGGCATTCGGTTTCTCCAGGTGGGATTCGGGTGGGGCGTCGTGCGGGCGGCAGCGCCTGGGCAGCGCTGCGTCACTGCTGCAGTCGATGAAGCACGAGGCGTGCCAGGGGTGGCCGGGCGTTTTGCACGCGCCGTGCGCGCGGCCGGCCCGCGAACGGACCACCGCGCACCATGCGCGTGCACCATTTTCGTGCGCCGCAGCGTGCGTCAGCGCACCATTTGCGGGCCAAGCGTCACGCCCAGCCCCTGCAGCCCGGCGCACAGCGCGGCAAACGCCGCCTGCGGATCACCGGCGCCGGCCGCGGCCTTGACACCGAGCTCGATGTGGCGACCCCACTGCGGGTGGTCGACGCTGGGCAGGCTGAACACGCGCACGCCCGGGAACTCGGCCTCGATGCGCTCCATCAGCGGGGTGAGCGTCGCCTCCATCGAGCCGAGCACGATCACCGACCGCTCGTGCCGCAGCCCGCCGCCGTGCAGATGCGCGTAGCGCCGGTCGAGCACCCACTCGATCATCGGCCAGGCCATGACCGGAAAGCCGGGCACGAAGTGCACGTCGCCGACCGAGAAACCCGGGATCTTGTTGTACGGATTGGGGATGATCCGGGCACCGGCCGGGAAGACCCCCATGTTGAGCCGGTGCACGTTGTCCGCCCGCTCGGGCTCGAAGGCGAGGCCCTGCTCGCGCGCGCTGTCGCGCATGCGCTCGAGGATCAGCGTCCTGGCCTCGGGGTGCAGCAGCAGTTCGCGCCCGAGCGCCGCGGCCGCGCACTGGCGCGTGTGGTCGTCGGGTGTGGCGCCGATGCCGCCGGTGCAAAAGACGATGTCGCCGAGCGCGAACGCCTCGCGCAGCGCCGCGGTGATGCGTGGGCGCTCGTCGCCGACGTAGCGCGCCCAGTCCAGCGCCAGCCCGCGCGCGGCGAGCAGTTCGATCACCTTGGGCAGGTGCTTGTCGGCGCGCTTGCCCGAGAGGATCTCGTCGCCGATGACGATGAGGCCGATGTTCATGGCGCAACGGCGGCGACGGGCAGCGCCGGCGCGCCGCCGGCACGCGCCTCGGCGGCACGCAGGCGGTCGAGCGCCGTCAGCAGGTAGTGCACGAACCAGCACGCGGCGAAGGCGAACACGAGCGTGTACAGCCACACCGAGACGACGAGCAGGATCGGCGCGAAGATCAGCGTCGCCGCACCGAAGGCCCACAGCAGCGTGGGCAGCGCGCCGAGCGCACCGCAGACGACGCCCATCGCGAGCAGCGGCCAGCGGCGTCGGCGCAGCAGCTGCCGGCGCTCGCCGGCGCTGGCATGCAGCGCGAGCGCGTCGAAGGCGAGCACGCGCTCGGTGAGCCAGCCCCAGATCAGCGCCGGCAGCACCACCGCCAGCGGCGGCACGAGCCACAGCGGCAGGCTCGCCACCAGCGCCGCGAACGCGGCCAGCGTGCACGCCGCCGACCACAGCACCGACTGCACGAAGCTCGCCCCCTCGCGCCGTTCGAGCGCCGCGAAGCGCCGGATCGCCACCAGCCGCACGACCGCGGGCGTGACGAAGGCGCTCACCAGCAGCAGCGTCAGCACGACCACCGCCGGCACCGCGATCATGACGACGACCAGCGGCGCGAGCACGACGCGCAACTGCGCCATGCCGTGCGTGGCCAGCCAGTCGAGCAGCATGTGCAGCAGCTCCCAGCGCTCGAGCAAGGCGCGCACCGCCGCCACCGCATCCTCCCAGAACGCCCAGCCGAGCAGCGCCAGCGCGCCGCCGGCGAGCGCCAGCGGCGCGAGCGACCACAGCAGCACGCGCGGATGCAGGCAGTAGGCGATGGCGCGCCACAGGGCGTCGAGCACGTCGCGCATCTCGTCTTCGAGCCGTTCGCGAGGAACCGCGTCGCGGCCTCTCAGAACCTGTGCATGACTCGGCCGCGCCCGCGCGGCGCGGCGGGGCGGCCCCGCTCGAGGCGCAAAGCGCAGCCATGTCGCGTGACATGGCGAGCATTTGCAACGCGCAGCGGGGGCGCCAGGGCGCGTCGGGCGGGCGTGAGCGGTTCGTTCACAGGTTGCTCAGCGCATGTTGCCCGTGTGGCCCAGGCTGTAGCGCCCGGGCTGCGGCCACACCGTCAGGCCGTGCGGCTCGGCGCCGACGGCGATCGTCGTCACCTCGCCGCTGGCGGTGTCGAAGCGGTAGACGACGTCGTCGTAGCGCCCCGACAGCCACAGATGGCGCCCGTCGGCGCTGACGTTGCCCATGTCCGGGCTGCCGCCGCCGGGCACCGGCCAGCGCGCGACCACCTTCTCGGTGGCGAAGTCGATCACCACCACGCCGCCCGCGCCGCGGCGCGCGCCGTGGACACGGTGCGTGCCGCGTGCGCTCACGTACAGCCGCTTGCCGTCGCGGCTCGGGTACAGGCCGTGCGCGCCCAGTCCGGTGGCGATGAAGCCGAGCTGCCTGAACGCGATCGGCTCGATCACGTGCACGCCGTCGGCGTGCATGTCGGCGACGTAGAAGCGGCTGCCGTCGGGCGCGGAGCGGATGTCCTGCGGCATGCCGCGCTGCACGGTGCAGATCTCGGTCGGCCCGGGCTCCCACGCCTGCCCGGCCTTCGGGCGCGGCGCCGTCGGCTGCTCCTTGAAGCGCGTGGCGGGCATCTGCAGCGTCAGGTAACCCAGCACCTCGTGCCGCACGAGGTCGACCTTGACGAGCTTGCCGCTGAACTCGCAGGTGAAGATCGCGAAGCGGCCGTCGAGCGCGAACTCGGCGTGGTTGATGCCCGGGCACTCGGGCGTGGCGATCGAGTACTGCAGCGCCATCGTGCGCGGGTCGCGGAAGTCGAGCCGGCGCAGTGCCTCGGCAACGACGATGGCCGACTTGCCGTCGGGCGTGAAATACATGTTGTACGGGTCGTCGACCGGCACCGCCTTTCCCGGCCTGCCGGTGCGCGGATCGATCGGCGTCAGGCTGCCGTCGGTGCGGCCCTCGGCGTTGTTGGTGACCCACAGCGTGCGCAGGTCGTACGCGGGCACGATGTGCTGCGGGCCGATGCCGACCTTGAAGCGGTCGACCACCTCGAGCGTGGCCGGGTCGATGACACGCACGTCGCCCGAGCGCAGGTCGGGCACGTAGACACGCTCGAGGTCGCCGGCGACGGCGGGAGCGAGCCTGCCGGCGGCGGTCTCGCCGTAGATGTTCTTCGCATCGGGCTGCGCCGGCATGCCCGGCAGCGCGACGGCGCCGGGCTGGGGCGGCGTCGAGCGCGCCACGCCGGCCAACGCGGCCAGGCAGAGAGCCGCACACAGGAATGCGGCGACATCGCGGTGGGTCATGGTGTTCAGTGTCCGGTGCGTCCGACTCGTCCGGCCGCAGGGGAGCCGCCTTGCCGTTGGGCGGCGCGGATCGCGGCCGTCGAGACCGCGACGATACGCTCGACGCCGACGCGCCCGAGCTCGGCGCTGGCGCGCCGCGGATCGCCGCTGACGCCGTCGGCCTTCGCCGTCGCCGGTGCGCTCAGCAGCTCGCTGCGCACCAGCGTCGGGTCGACGGCCAGCGCGAGCGCGGTGTCGGCGAGGCCGGCGTGGCGGCCGATCTCGGCCTCGCTGTAGCCGCGCTGCCCGAGCCAGCGCGCGAAGTCGCGTTGCGAGGCGTCGTAGTACGACTGCAGCAGCAGCACGCGCGCCGGCGCCGTGCCGCCGGCGAAGGCCCGGTTCAGCCGCTCGGCCACGCGGCGCAGGCTCGGCACGTAGCCGCCGTGATCGCCCAGCAGCACGATGAGCGTGAAGCCGTGTCGCCGCAGGCTGCGCGCCGCCCCCTCGAGCAGCGACTCGAACGCCGCCTCGGGGATCGAGATCGTTCCGGCCGACCTCATGTGCTGCGTCGGCGGGTCGATGTCGCCTTCGGGCACATAGGCCAGCACCGGCGCGACGACCGCGTTGCCGAGCTCGGCGGCGATGCGCTCGGCCAGCCGCCCGACGCGCACGTTGTGCTTGCCGAGCACCATGTGTGCTCCGTTGCGCTCGGTGCCGCCGATCGGCACCAGCACCGTGCGCGTGCCGGCAGCGATGCGCGCCGCCAGCTCCGGCGACGTGAGGCGCTCGAGCTGCCACGGCCCGCCCGGCAACGGCGCGCCTGCCGGGCCCAGCGGCTGCATCGGCTGCCCGGACGCGACTGCGCAGCAGCCCCCGAGCACCCATGCCATGGTCGCCACACGGACGCGGACGCGGGCGCAGGCAAGGAACGCGTGGCCGCGCCCGGCGCCCGGTTTGTGAGCGATGGTGAGATCTGCTGGCTTGCGCATCGCCGTCAAGAATGCCTCGCGGGACCGGCCACCCGGCCTCGGTCCGGCCTCGGTCCGGCCTCTGCCCGGCCTGTGCCCGGCGGCTGCCCGGGCGTCGCCGGCATCGCCGCGTCGATGTCGCGGCAGCGGCAAGCATGCGATGCCGTTCGGCGCCCGCCGGTGACCCGGACGCCGTGCATCGTAACGTGAGCCGGTGTAGCAACCGGTTGCAATGCTCCCCCCTCCGGGCGGCGACGGGGTCGATCCGACCGACCAGAATGCCCGCGTGAACCCCAATTCCGACATCCTCGTTGCCGCGGCGGCGGTGCTGGCCGTGTCCGCCGCATCGCTCACCGGCTTCGGCATGCGCCAGCAGCGCTACCGTGGGTGGCTGTGGTGGGTGGCGGCACTGTGGCTGACGACGCTGGGCGCCGCACTCGCCGCCGGCAGCGCTGCGCCGGCCACGCAGGCGCTGGCCGGGGTGCTGCTGATGCAGTGGCCGATCGTCACGCTGCTCGGGCTGCGTCGCTTTCACGCGCGCCAGGCGATCGCCGGCAGCGAGCGCGTCGATATTTCGCTGCTCGTCGCCGCAGCGTTGCTCACGCTGGTGGCGGCCGGCGCCTACGGCGAACCGCGTGCCAGCTGGGTCGGCAGCGCCTGCACCGGCGTGCTGCACCTGTACGCGGCGCTGCTGCTGTTCGGCGGGCCGAGCGGGCGCGACGGTGCCCCGCTGCAGACGCTGGCGGTGGCGCAGGCGGCAGTGGCCTTCGCTCCGGTGCTCGGCATGGCGCCGGGTGACGGGCTGGCCGCGCCGCTGGCGTTGCGCGCCGGCGCCGCGGCGCTGGGCTCGGTGGTGATGGCCTTCGTCGCGCTGACGCTGGTGTGCGAGCGCACCGAGCGCCAGTTGCGCGAATCGCGGCGCCGCCTGCGCGCACTCGCCAACCTCGACGCGCTGACGCAGGTGCCCAACCGCCGTCATTTCCACGATCTGGCGTCGCTCGCGCTGCACACCGATCCACCGGGCAGCGCCGCGCTGATGCTGCTGGACATCGACCACTTCAAGCACATCAACGACCACCTCGGGCACGCCAGCGGCGACCAGGCGCTCACGATCGTCTCGGCGAGCATGATCGAGCACCTGCGCGCCAACGACGTCGCGGGCCGGCACGGCGGCGACGAGTTCGCGTTGCTGCTCCGGCGCGCCGACACGACGGCGGCCGTCTCGGTGGCCGCGCGCATCGCCGCCGAGGTGCAGACGCGTGCCGACGGCGCCAAGCTGCCGCGCCTGACGCTGAGCTTCGGCATCGTGCAGGTCGACCCGCGCGAGCGGCTCGAGGACGCCATGCGCCGCGCCGATCAGGCGATGTACGAGGCCAAGCGCCAGGGCCGTGGCTGCGCGGTGACGGCCGCCGGCAACGAGGCACGCCCGGTCTTCAGCGAGAGCCGTCCGCTCGGGCTGCTCAGCGCCTGAGGGCGCGCGGGCCTGGCACGCGTCGGGGGCACGAGCCGGCCTCGCGCCCGGGCCTGCCGAGGGCCACACCCTAGAATGGTGCGGCCCAGGAGTCCTCTGCATGTCCCCCGAAGAAATCCTTGCCCAGTACGGCCCGCGCGAGGCCATGGAGTACGACGTCGTCATCGCCGGTGCCGGTCCGGCGGGGCTGGCGACGGCGATCCGGCTCAAGCAGCTCGACCCCGACCTGTCGGTCGTGGTGCTCGAAAAGGGCTCGGAGCCGGGCGCGCACATCCTGAGCGGCGCCGTCATGGACCCGCGCGCGCTCACCGAGCTGCTGTCCGACTGGAAGAGCCAGGGGGCGCCGCTCGAGCAGCCCGTCAGCGGCGACGAGGTGCTGTTCCTCTCGGCCCACGGCACGCGACGCGTGCCGCAGATGCTGATCCCCGACGTGCTGCACAACCACGGCAACTACGTCGTCGCGCTGGGCGCCGTGGTGCGCTGGATGGCGCAGCAGGCCGAGGCGCTGGGCGTGGAGATCTTCCCCGGATTCGCCGCGGCCGAGGTGCTGTACGACGAGCAAGGCGCGGTGCGCGGTCTGGCCACCGGCAACATGGGCATCGGCAAGGACGGCCTGCCGCACGAGGGCTTCCAGCTCGGCATGGAGCTCGCCGCCAAGTACACCGTGTTCGCCGAGGGCGCGCGCGGCCACCTCGGCAAGCAGGTCATCGCGCGCTACGACCTGGCGCGCGGGCGCGACCCGCAAAGCTACGCCATCGGCATCAAGGAGCTGTGGGAGCTCGATGCCGCGCGCGCGCGGCCGGGCCTGGTCGTGCACACCGCGGGCTGGCCGATGGACGAGCACACCTACGGCGGCGGCTTCTTCTACCACCTCGCGGGCAACCTCGCGGCGCTGGGCTTCGTCACCGGGCTCGATTACCAGAACCCGTGGACCAGCCCGTTCGAGGAGATGCAGCGCTGGAAGACCCACCCGGCGATCCGCCAGTACCTCGAAGGCGGCAAGCGCGTGGGTTACGGTGCGCGCGCGATCACCGCGGGCGGCCTGAACGCGCTGCCCCGACTCGTCTTCCCGGGCGGCGCCCTGGTCGGCTGCGAGGCCGGCACGCTGAACGCGGCGCGCATCAAGGGCAGCCACGCGGCGATCAAGACCGGCATGCTGGCGGCCGAGGCGATCGCGGCGGCACTGAAGGCGGGCCGTGCGCACGACGAACTCACCGCCTACCCCGAAGCGTTCGAGCACAGCTGGCTGTACGAGGAACTGAAGCGCTCGCGCAACTTCAAGGTCTGGTTCAAGCAGGGCAACAGCGTGGGCGCGCTGATGACCGGCATCGAGCACTGGCTGCTGCCCAGGCTGGGCATCAAGTCGCCGCCGTGGACGCGCCACAACCGCAAGCCCGACCACATGCGGCTGCACGCCGCCAGCCAGGTCGAGCCGATCCGCTATCCCAGGCCCGACGGCGTGCTGACTTTCGACCGCCTGGCGTCGGTGTTCCTCAGCAATACCAACCACGAGGAAAACCAGCCCTCGCACCTGACGCTGAAGGATCCGTCGGTGCCGGTGGCCGTCAACCTTGCGGTCTATGCCGGGCCGGAGAGCCGTTATTGCCCGGCCGGCGTGTACGAGTTCGTCGACGACGGCACGGGCGGCGAGCGGCTGCAGATCAACGCCCAGAACTGCGTGCACTGCAAGACCTGCGACATCAAGGACCCGACGCAGAACATCGTCTGGGTCGCGCCCGAAGGCGGCGGCGGGCCGAACTACGCCGGCATGTAGCGGCGCGGCACGCGCGCGTGGCGGACGGCTTCAGCCGCTGCCGGCGCCCGTTGCCACGGCAGGGGGCGCGGCGCACGCGGTGCGCGGTGGTGACGGATCGGCAAGGCGGCCGCCGAAGCCGCCACCGGACTGGCCGCCGAAACGGCCAATCAGGCGGCGCAGCGCGCATTCGATCAACGCCGGGTGCACTTCGTGGCCTACGCCATCGGCGACATCCAGCGTCACGTCGCCGCCCGGCGCCGCCAGCGCGTCGAAGGTCGCGCGTGCCATGGCCATCGGCACCACCTCGTCGGCCGCGCCCTGCAGCAGATGCAGCGTCGCGCGCCGCGGCGCCGCCGGTGGCGGCGCGGTCAGGCAGCCGGCGAAGGCAAGCACGCACCCGGCGACGTCGTCCTCGCGCAGCGCGATCTCGAGCGCGACGATGGCGCCCTGCGAGAAGCCAGCGAGCACGGTGGCCGCAGGCGCGACGCCCAGCCGCTGCTGCTGCGCGCGCAGCCAGTCCTGCACCGGCACGCGCGCCGCACCGACGCGACGGTGCCAGGGCAGATCGGTGCCGTAGACGAACTCCAGGCCGACGCGCGAATACCACTGACGGCCGCGCGTGCGGCCGTTGTACGTGTCGGCCGCGTGCGGCGCATCGGGCACCAGCACGGCGGCCTGCGGCAGTGCGGCGCGCACGGCCCGCGCCAGCGGCGCCATGTCCGTCGCCTCGCAGCGCCAGCCGTGCAGCAGCACGATCAGCTGCTCGGGTGCCCCCGCGGCGGGCAGCCATTCGATCGGCAGCGCGAACGGCGGCACGACACCCACGCGGCCCGCCACGGCCGGCAGCCCGCTCACGCCGCTCACCCCGCTCAGCCCGCTGACGCCGCTCACGCCGCCCGCTTCAGATACGCCTCGGCCAGCCGCACCCAGTAACTCGCGCCGGTGGACAGGCAGCGGTCGTTGAAGTCGTAGCCGGGGTTGTGCACCATGCAGCCGCCATCGGCGCCCTCGCCGTTGCCGATGAAGACGTAGCAGCCGGGCACCTTTTCGAGGAAGAACGCGAAGTCCTCGCTGCCGGTCACCGGCTCGTCGGCGTGCAGGCCATCGTCGCCGAGCCAGTCGCGGACCACCTGCGCGCAGAAGGCGGTTTCTTCCGGATGGTTGTAGAGGACGGGATAGCGGCGCTGGTAGTCCACCTCGGCGCGTGCGCCGAACACCGCCGCCTGCTGCCGGGCGATGGCGGTGATGCGCTCTTGCAGCAGGTCGCGCACCTCGGGCCTGAAGGCGCGCACCGTCAGGCGCAACTCGGCCTCGCCGGGGATGACGTTGGGCGCCTCGCCGGCCAGGAAGGCGCCGACGGTGACGATGCCCATCTGCAGCGGCGGCACGTTGCGCGAGACGACGGTCTGCAGCGCCATCACGATGGCCGAGGCCGCCACCACCGGATCGGCCGCGTGCTGCGGCATCGCGCCATGGCCGCCGGTGCCCCTGACCTTGATGATCGCCGTGTCGGAGCTGGCCATCGCATAGCCCGGCACGGCGATGAACTTGCCCGCCGGCTTGGCCGGGCCGTTGTGCATGCCGAACATCGCCTGGCACGGAAAGAGATCGAGAAAGCCGTCCTCGAGCATCTTGCGCGCGCCGCCGTAGCCCTCCTCGGCCGGCTGGAACACGAGGTGCAGGATGCCGTCGAAGCGCTGCGTGGCCGCCAGGTGGCGCGCCGCCGCGAGCAGCATCGCGGTGTGGCCGTCGTGCCCGCAGGCGTGCATCTTGCCGAGCACGCGGCTGGCCCAGGGCTTGCCGCTCGTCTCCTTGATGGGCAGCGCGTCCATGTCCGCGCGCAGGCCGATGCGCTTCGTGCTCGTGCCTGCGCGCAGCGTGCCGACGACGCCGGTCACGCCCAGGCCGCGGTGCACCTCGTAGCCCCAGCGCTGCAGGCAATCGGCCACCAGATCGGCGGTGGCGTGCTCCTCGAACGCCAGTTCGGGGTTGGCGTGGATGTGGCGCCGGATGGCGATCATCTCGGCTTCGTGGGCGCGGACTTCCTCCAGGGCGGGCAGCTGCAGCGGGGCGTTCATGCGAGCGGATCCTCGTTGGGGCGGGGTCGGCCGAGTGTAGGAGCGGCCCACGGGCAGCGCATGGGGGCGGCACATCGGGAGCGATCTCACCTGAAGTTGCGGCTCCTCGTCGCCAGCCCCTGCAGCAGCGCCGAGTGGTCGACGAGGCGCCGCGCCACGAGGTGGCGCACTTCGTGCCCGGGCGCGCCTTCGGCCTGCCAGACGCCGTACACGGTGAGCAGCGTCGAGGCCAGCAGCGGCCTGCGCTGCGCCGCGGCCACCTGCGGCCAGACGATGACGTTGACGGCGCCGGTCTCGTCTTCGAGCGTCACGAACACCACGCCGCGGGCCGTCTCGGGCCGCTGGCGGTGCGTGACGATGCCGCTGGCGCGCGCCAGGCGCCCGCTCGGATAGCCGCGCAGCACCGCCGCCGGCTGCACCTTGAAAGCCGCCAGCTCGGCGCGCAGCAGCGCCAGCGGATGCTGCACGAGGCTCAAGCCCGTGGCGCGGTAGTCGGCCAGCACCGCCTCGGCCGCGCCGGGCGCCGGCAGCGCGGCGGCCGCCTCGTGCGTGCGCGTGCGCTGCAGCAGCGGCGTGGCGCGCGTGTCGACGCCGGCCACGCCCCAGGCCGCCTGGTGGCGGTGGCCGGCCAGCGACGCCAGCGCATCAGCACGCGCCAGCAGCCCGAGCGCGTGCGCGTCGAGCTGCGCGCGGCGCGCCAGGTCTTCCACGCTCTCGAACGGCGCCTGCGCGCGCGCGGCGACGATGCGCGCCGCCGCCTCCTGCGCCAGGCCGGCGATGCGATCCAGGCCCAGCCGCACCGGCCACGGCACGCCTTCGGGGGACGAGTTCGGGCCGATGGACGGCGCTTGCGGCGGCGCCTCCACCCGCGCTTCGTCCGGCAGCTCGCCCGGTGCCTGGCGCGGCACTCCACGCGGCGCATCGCTCGCCACTGCGCGCTGCACTTCGCGCGCCACTTCGCCTGCCAGTTCGCGCACCACTTCGCGCGGCGCCTCCAGCACCGTGGCGACCTCGCTGGCCAGCACGTCCACCGGCCGCACCTCGACGCCGTGCTCGCGCGCGTCGCGCACGAGCTGCGCCGGCGCGTAGAAGCCCAGCGGCTGGCTGTTCAGCAGCGCGGCGAGGAAGGCGTCGGGGTGATGGCGCTTGAGCCACGCGCTCACGTACACCAGCAGCGCGAAGCTGGCGGCGTGGCTCTCGGGGAAGCCGTATTCGCCGAAGCCCTCGATCTGCCTGAAGATGCGCTCGGCGTACTCGCGCGTGTAGCCCTTGGCCACCATGCGGCCCACCAGCCGCTCGTGGAAGGGGCCGAGGCCGCCCTTCCTCTTCCAGGCCGCCATCGCGCGGCGCAGCTGGTCGGCCTCGCCGGGCGTGAAGTCGGCGGCCAGGATCGCCAGCTGCATCACCTGCTCCTGGAAGATCGGCACGCCCAGCGTGCGCTCGAGCGCCTGCCGCACTTCCTCGCTCGGGTACTCCACCGGCTCGGCGCCCGTGCGGCGCTTCAGGTACGGGTGCACCATGCCGCCCTGGATCGGCCCCGGGCGCACGATGGCGACCTGGATCACGAGGTCGTAGAAGGTGCGCGGGCGCAGGCGCGGCAGCATGCTCATCTGCGCGCGGCTTTCGACCTGGAAGGTGCCGACGCTGTCGCCGCGGCACAGCATCTCGTAGGTGGCGGCGTCCTCGGCCGGCACGTCCTGCATGCGGAATTCGGGGCGGCCCTGCTTGCGCGCCACGAAGGCGAGCGCGCGCCCGATGGCCGAGAGCATGCCCAGCGCCAGCAGGTCGACCTTGAGCAGGCCCAGCGTGTCGAGGTCGTCCTTGTCCCACTGGATGACGCTGCGCCCGGGCATGGCCGCGTTTTCCACCGGCACGAGCTGCGCCAGATCGTCGCGCGCGATGACGAAGCCGCCCGGATGCTGCGACAGATGCCGCGGAAAGCCGACCAGCGTGGCGGTCAGCTCCACCCACCGCCGGCTGACGGGCGAGGCGGGGTCGAAGCCGTGCTCGGCAAGACGCTCGGCCAGGCGATCGGCCAGACATCCGGCGGGATGCTCGACCGGATGCTCGACCGGACGCTCGGCCGGACCTTCGACCGGACCTTCGACCGGACGCTCGACCGGACCTTCGGCCGGACGCTCGACCGGACCTTCGGCCGGACGCTCGACCGGACCTTCGGCCGGACCTTCGGCCGGACGCTCGGCCGGACCTTCGGCCGAGCGTTCAGCCGCACGCCCGCCCTGCACGCGCGCGCTGTCGAACCGGTGCTGGCTCTTGGCCACCGCATCGATGCGGTCGCTGTCGATGCCCAGTGCCCGGCCCATGTCGCGCAGCGCGCTGCGCAGCCGGTAACTTATGACGACGCCGGTGAGCGCGGCGCGCTGGCGCCCGTACTTGCGGTAGACGTACTGGATCACCTCCTCGCGGCGCTGGTGCTCGAAGTCGACGTCGATGTCGGGCGGCTCGTTGCGCTCGGCCGAGACGAAGCGCTCGAACAGCAGCGTCATGCGCGCCGGATCGACCTCGGTGATGCCCAGGCAGTAGCACACCGCCGAGTTGGCCGCGCTGCCGCGGCCCTGGCACAGGATGCCCTGCGCGCGCGCCCACTGCACGAGGTCGGCGACGGTGAGGAAGTACGGCTCGTAGCGCAGCTGCGCGATCAGCGCCAGCTCGTGCTCGAGCAGGGCGCGCACGCCCGCGGGCACGCCGCCGGCCAGATGCGCGAAGCGGCGCGCCGCGCCCTCTTCGGTGAGGCGGCGCAGCCACGAGGCGGGCGTGTGGCCTGCGGGCACGATCTCGCGCGGGTACTCGTAGCGCAGCTCGTCGAGCGAGAAAGTGCAGCGCGCGGCCACGCGCAGCGTCGCCTCGAGCCACTCGGGGCGATACAGCTGCGCCAGCCGCGCGCGCGCGCGCAGGTGCGCCTCGGCGTTGGGCTCGAGCGCGAAGCCGCACTCGGCCAGCGGGCGCGCCAGGCGCGTGGCGGTGAGCGCATCCTGCAGCGGCTTGCGCGAGCGCGCGTGCATCAGCACGTCACCCACGGCCACGATGGGCAGCCCGGTGAGCTCCGAGACCTGCTGCACCACATCGACCAGCAGCGCGTCGTGCGGCCCGAGCAGCCGCGGCAGCGCAAGCGCGGCGCGGCCGCCGGCGGCGTTTGCGCTGCGCGCATCGTGTGCACCTTGTGCACCTTGTGCGCCTTGTGCACCGGGTGCACCACCGACGCCGCCCGTACCGTTCGCGCCGTTCGCGCCGTTCGCGCCGTTCGCGCCGTTCGTGCCGTTCGCGCCGTTCACGCCGTTCGCACGGTGCGCACCGTGCGCGTCGCCGACGCCACCGGCGGCGCCCGCAGCGTCAGCCGCGCCCGCACGCAGATCGATGCCGCCGCCGAACCAGGTGGCGAGCCACAGCGCGTGCGCCAGCAGCGTCTCGAACGGCGTGCCGCTGGCCAGCGCAGGCGCCGGGTGCAGCAGCGCCAGGCAGCCGGGCAGCCCGGCCAGCGTCGGCAGGTGCGGCACGCGGCCCTCGAGATCGGACATCAGCGCCAGGTACCCGCCCTTGGCCGCACGCCGCCGCGCCACCGTGATCCACTGCGAGAGGTTGCCGTAACCGCGCCGCGACATCGCCAGCAGCACGAGGCGCGGGCCGGGGGCGGGAGCGGGAGCGGGGGCGGCACGAGGTGCTGCGACACGGGGCGCAGCGCGCGCGCCAGTCGGCGCTGCAGCCGACGCTGCGGCAGGTGCTGCGCGCGCCGTACGCGCCGCACCCGCCCTGCCCGCGGCGCCCGCCACAGCCGGATCGGCAACCTCGGCAACCTCGGCTGCATGGGCCGCATCGGCCGCATCGCGCACATCGGCTGCATCGCGCACATCGGCTGCATCGCGCACATCGGCTGCATCGCGCACATCGGCTGCATCGCGCACATCGGCCGCATCGCGCACATCGGCTGCATCGAGTACATCGGGTGCATCGAGTACATCGGGTGCATCGAGTACATCGGCTGCATCGGCTGCATCGGCTGCATCGACGTGCTCGGTGGAGTGGGCCGCATCCGCCGAACGTGCCAGCTGCATCACGGCGCCGACGACGAGCGGCAGCCCGAGCCGCTTGGCCTCGCCGTGCGCGCGCACCACGCCGGCCAGCGAGCATTCGTCGGTGAGAGCCAGTGCCGCATAGCGCAGCGCCTTGGCGCGCGCCACCAGTTCCTCGGGGTGCGAGGCGCCGCTCAGGAAGCTGAAATTGCTGCGGCAGTGCAGCTCGGCATAACCCGAAAGCATGGCGGCGGCTCGAGGGCGACGGGCGGCAGTGGCGGCGGCAGCGGCGGCCACGACAGCGCCGCCACCGGCATCGCAGGCTGCGCCGGGCCCGCGAGGGCGCCCGGCACCGCGGGACCCGGCACCGCGGGGCCCGGTGCCGGCATCGGCGCGAGCGCATCGAGCGGGCTGCGCGTGCCGCCGGCGGCGATCTTCAGCACGTGCGTGTAGATCATCGTCGTGCTCACGTCGCTGTGGCCGAGCAGTTCCTGCACGGTGCGGATGTCGGTGCCCGCCTGCAGCAGGTGGGTGGCGAACGAGTGGCGCAGCGTATGCACGGTGGCCGGCTTGGCGATGCCCGTCGTGCGCAGCGCGCACTGCAGCGCGCGCTGCAGGCGCTTCTCGTGCAGGTGGTGGCGACGCTCCACGCCGCTTCGCGGATCGACCGAGAACGCGGGCGACGCGAACACCCAGAACCAACTCCAGCTCTGGCCGGCGCGCGGGTACTTGCGCTCGAGCGCGTCGGGCAGCTGCACGCCGGCGCGGCCGGCGGCGCGGTCAGCCGCCCACAGCGCGTGCATCGCCTGCAGTTGCTCGCGCAGCGCCGGCGCGAGCGAGCGGGGCAGCATCACGACCCGATCCTTGCCACCCTTGCCCTCGCGCACAACGATCACGCCGCGAGCGAAGTCGACATCCTTGACGCGCAGCCGCAACCCCTCCAGCAGGCGCAGCCCGGTCCCGTAGAGCAGCCGCCCGAGCAGCCCTTCCACCGCCGGCGGCGGCGGCAACCGGGCGAGCAGCGCGCCCACCTCGTCGGGCGTCAGCACCGCCGGTACGCGCCGCGCGGGCACCGGCCGCACCAGATCCGACATCCACGGCAGCCGCTGGCCCAGCACCTCGCGATACAGGAACAGCAGCGCCGACAGCGCCTGCCGCTGCGTGGACGCCGAGACCTGCCGCTCCGCCGCCAGATGACCCAGGAAACCCTCGATCTCCTCGCGCCCCAGCAGCCGCGGATGTCGCCCACCGGCCCAGCGGACAAAGCGCCGCACCCAATGGACATACGCCTCCTCGGTCCGTAAGCTGTAGTGCCACAGGCGCGCGCGCTGGCGCAGCACCTGAAGCAGCCCGGGCGAGGTCGGCGATGGAGGCGTGTCCACTTTGCAGAGTCGAGGGAGACTGTACATCCATACAGTACACGCCATGGAGTGCGCCTGTCAAGCACGCCGGCCACGCCAAGCCCCGCCCCTGCCGCCATCCGGTTACATCTTCAATCCGGACTGCGTAACTGGACGGGCGACGCCGTCGATAACAAGTTAGGCGCTGCCGGGTTCGTGCCAAGTGGTTTTTTCCCAGCGCTTGTGGCGTGCGTTCATCGCGGCACACGCGCCCGCAGCGCCGTAGGACTTCTCAGTCTCGCTGCCCCAACCTGGCCGCGTGCCGTCGATGCGGGCGTAAGCTTGCTGTTCGCTCACCATGCCGTTCTCTGTTCTCCTCGCCCGTCGCAGTCACCACCGCCGGCATCGCCCTTCGGTTCATGCCTGCAGGCTCGACTTGCGGGCTGGTCTGCAACACACGCCAGCCCTGCCTTCGCCGTTTCGGGCTTCGCCTAACTTGTCGCTCAACCGGACAACGCCCGGCGGGCAAGGTCTCCGCGCTCCGCATAGTTCATCTGCGCCGGGCATTGCCGGTTACCTCCAACGTTAGGCGCTGCCGGGTTCGTGCCAAGTGGGTTTTTTCGCAGCGCTTGTGGCATGCGTTCATCGCGGCACACGCGCCCGCAGCGCCGTAGGACTTCTCAGTCTCGCTGCCCCGGCCTGGCCGCCTGCCATCGATGCGGGCGTAAGCTCGCTGTTCGCTCACCATGCCGTTCTCTGTTCTCCTCGTCCGTCGCAGTCACCACCGCCGGCATCGCCCTTCGGTTCATGCCTGCAGGCTCGGCTTGCGGGCTGGTCTGCAACACACGCCAGCCCTGCCTTCGCCGTTTCGGGCTTCGCCTAACTTGTCGCTCAACCGGGCAACGCCCGGCGGGCAAGGTCTCCGCGCTCCGCATAGTTCATCTGCGCCGGGCATTGCCGGTTACCTCCAACGTTATACGTCGGAAGACGCGCGCACGAGCCGCGTAGAGACAAAAGGCACACACTGAGCTAGACTCGTGCTCGTGAAGCCTTTCCGCTGGGGTCCGGAGAAGAACGAGCAGCTCAAGCTGGAGCGTGGCGTCTCGTTTGAGCAGATGGTGGTCGCAGTCGAGGCGGGTGGCCTGCTGGATATCCTGACTCACCCGAACCAGGCGAAGTACCCCAGACAAAGGGTCCTCGTCGTCGCCAGCGACGGCTACGCGTACTTGGTTCCCTTCGTGGAGGAAGAAGACCACTACTTCCTCAAGACCGTCATCCCCAGCCGCAAGGCGACACGAGACTACTTGGGTCAAGGTGAGCAAGATGCCGAAGACTGATGCATACGAGAGCGAGTTGCTGTCCGCGTTCGAGAAGGGAACGCTGAAGTCGGTCGCCACAAGGGCCGAGTTGTCTAAGCTCAAAGCCGCCGCGCGTGCAACGTCCATCAAGGACCGAAGAGTCAATATCCGGCTGTCCTCCGGGGACCTTCAAGACATTCAGGTCAAGGCGCTGCAAGAAGGCATGCCGTATCAAACACTCATCGCCAGCGTCTTGCACAAGTACGTCACGGGCAAACTGTCCGAGCGGGAGAACAAGGCTACGCCCGTCGCTTCGCGCCCCGGCAGGGCAACGAGCCGGCGCGCAGGGAAGGCCGACGTATAACCCTTCGCTCGAGCGGACAGCCAACGGCATGGCGCCTTGGCCGCGAGGCGCCAAAGCACATGTTGCACCTCGCGGCCAAGGCGCCATGCCGCTGTCTGCCGCTCAGCTCAAACGTTAGCCACCAAGTGCGACGAATTGTTGCAATCGGCGGCGGCGGCTTCCTGATGGAGCCATCACCTTCGCCAATCGACGAGTTCGTACTTGAACTCACGGGTAAGCAACGGCCGCGCATATGCTTCCTGCCCACCCCCAGCGGCGATCTACCCGAGCACATCGAGGCGTTCTACAAGGCGTTCGATCCCGTGTCGTGCGAGCCATCTCATCTCGCGTTCTTTCGGAAGCCATCGCCTGGCTCTGTTGCGCTCTCCGCGTTCGCGCAGCACCTCATGACGCAGGACGCTATCTTTGTCGGTGGCGGCAACACCAAGTCCGCACTCGGCGTGTGGCGCGAATGGGGCGCTCATGAAGTGTTATCACGCGCGTATTCTTCCGGTGTGCTGCTTTCGGGGATGAGCGCTGGGGCTATGTGCTGGTTCGAGGCCGGGCTAACCGATTCATTCTGGGGTGCCGGGTATCAGCCCCTCCCATGCCTTGGCCTCTTGGCTGGCGGGTGCGGCGTCCACTATCACTCTGATCCGGAGCGCAGGCAGCGGTTGTTCACCGCTATCGAAGTCGGTGCAATCCCGGCGTCCGTAGCGATCGACGACTTCGCAGCGGTGCTGTATGAGAACGAGCGTGCGGTTCGCACAGTAAGCTGGGCCGCGGGCGCCGACGCCTTTCAGATCTCGCTCCAAGACGGTCGTGCCGCGGAGGTTCCGCATGAATGCCAGCAGATTGGCGTTGGTGGCTAACCCATCCATCAACCGGACCCGCTACAGCCGGCTTCGCCGGCCTCCGCGGGCCGGTTATGTCCAACGTTAGGCGGCACAACAGCCGGCGAGTCGTGCTGACCGCACAATATCAGACGCAAAGCGCACGCTACCCCGCTTGCACACTCCAGGATGCATTGCAAGATGCGCCAGCCACGATGGACGCGAAACACATGTGCAACCCGACTCGTCGCTTGAAGCATCTCGCACTGGCCCTACCTGCCGTAGCCTTGAGCACGGTCCTCTGCGGCAATGCGGCATACGGCCAACAGCACCCAGAGATCTTCGTCGCCTCCGCAAGCGAAGATGCCGAGGGTGTCACGGAAGCCGCAATGACCCAGGCACTGCTGCAGGTGCTTGAGAAGCACGCTGTCGACGGCATCACCCGCAAGGCTACCGCTGCGCTACTGGCGCAAGGTGTCAACGTACCGTTCCCGCCGCTGCAGCCCTCGTCAACGTACACAACCATCGGCGGCCGGAAGCTAGCCCTTGTGAAGCTGCGGAACGCTTACGCTAACCAGGTTGTCATTCATGGAATCGTCGGCAAGGAGTTTCGCCGCGTGATCTGCGGACGGACGCGCGACTTCGCCGAGGATCTCCCGGTCTTCTACGGCCCATGCGGTGACACCGTGCGCGCTACCTTCAACCTCAAAGGCTTGCCAGAGGCACCCAAGGTCAAATAGGTGCGGCCGTCTTTCGCGTCGGAGCCGGTGCCGCCTAACCCCTCGCTCGAGAGGCGACCCCGCGAGGCAGGACGCCCTTGGCCGGCAGCCGGCAGTCGCAGGCTCCATTGTCGGCTGCCGGCCAAGGGCGTCCTGCCTCGCGGGTCGCCTCAGCTCGAACGTTAGGCGTCAAAGGGACAACGAATGGGTATCGGTAGGTTCTTGAAGACACTCGTCAGCCCAGCAGCCATGGCGGACGAGATCATTCGACTCCAGGAAGTCGCCTACCGAGAGGGCGCAAAGCTGTATCCAGCCGGGGACCCGCACGTCCTCCTCGCTCATGCTTGGCTCTCCCGAATGGCAGCGCGAGGGACGATCGACCCGACTTCGCCGCTGATGCTGCAGAAGGCGTTTGTCGAAACCTGGCAGTTCGCGGTCATTCCATGGCCATCAAACACTCGTGCTCTTGGCCTCTACTTCTTGAATGAGGAGCGACCCGACATCACGGGGGCCTTCCCGGAGTACCAGCGAGAGTTCAACTCGTTGCTCTTGCCCGGTCTCAAGGCGACGAAGGAAGGAACCTTCTTCGCTGAGTACGAGCAACTCAACCCTCGAATGCACTATGAGCCATCGAAGCAGACGGGAACCGGATGGCTCTTTGACCGCAAGAGCTAAGGTGGCAGCATTGACGCCTAACCCCTCGCTCGAGAGGCGACCCCACGAGGCAGGCCACCTTTGGCCGGCAGCCGGCAGTCGCAGGCTCCATTGTCGGCTGCCGGCCAAAGGCGCCCTACCTCGCGGGTCGCCTCAGCTCGAACGTTAGCCTTCGGTGCGAGCGAGGGCGCGTGAATCGAGCATTTCAATGAAGATTGTTGTTCTGGGCGCAGGAACGTTAGGAACAGTCTACGGGGTACGTTTAGCGTCCGTCGGCCACGTGATCACATTGGTCGCCCGCGGGAAACGGGCAAGAGTGTTGCGCGAACACGGCGCAAAGATCGAGAACGTTTTGTCGGGCAAGCACCAGACCCGTTACCTTCCAGTAGTTGGCGATCTGCAGCCAGACACGAAGGCCGCCCTCTGCTTAGTAGTGGTGCGGCGTGAGCAACTTTTGGGGCTGTTGCCAACGTTGCAAGAGGTTCAAAATATCAAGCGGTTCTTGATAATGGTCAATTATGCCGGTGACCCGCTGTTGCTGCCTTCTGCGTCAGGGGATAAGCGCTTTGTTCTGGGCTTCCCAGGCGTGGCTGGAAGTATCGAAAACGGCATCGTGAAGTATGTGGACGTACCAGAACAGAAGACAGCGATAGAAACGCCTAACACCGATATAGCGGTCCTTCTACGTAACGCAGGCTTCCCAGTAGCCCTTGTAAAAGACATGCCATCCTGGCTCCGACGTCACGCTGTCTTTGTGACAGCCATCGCTGGCGCACGCTATGAGGTGGGTGCGGATGCTCACCAGCTGTCATCGGACGATGTCAGGGTACGCAACCTGATCTTGGCCGTCCGCGAAGGCTGGAGGGCGATGGACAAAGTAGCTGTTGCACCGGAACCGCTTGCGCTTCGAATGATATTCCGGTGGGTGCCGTTGCCTTTTGCTGTGAAGTATTGGCGTAAGCTGCTCGCACCGCCGAGAGGTGAATACTATTTTGCACGACATTCCCGCAACGCGACCGGAGAAATGTTGGCGTTGGCCAACGATGTTCGACGGATCGTCTCAAATGAAGAGGCACCTACCCTATACCGCCTGTATGACGCCATCGACAGTTTTTCCGCAGGCTAACAGTTCGCTGCAGCCGACCGCCATCCCGCTACGCGGTCTGTCGGCGGCTGAGCTCCGGCGTTAGGCGTCATCACTCCCTGGACACCAAGAGAGCCTCTCCATGTTCATCCTTCGCGGCGGTCGGCGCGCATTTCTGGAGTACTTGCGAAACACAACACCGCAGGGCCTTCTGCTCGGCCTTGCATTCCTTGCAGGTCGGCACCTAGACCTGTCACGCACTGACTTTGCAAACTGGCCCACTACGGTGGTGTTCTTCGCCTCAGTCTTCTTCTTTTTCGCCTCATTCGCGGCGAACACCATTGAATTCTTGAACGCCTGCACGGCATCACTCCGACGCTACAACAAGGCAATGCGCCTTCTTACCAGGCCAGGTATGCGCCTTTGGCGCCCCTTCGTGGCTGCCTGGATCATCCTGTTTCGCCGAGAGCCGCTTAAGGCGCTTGACCTTGTCGCCCCACTCCTTCTGGCTCTTGTTCTGTTCGTCGGTGTACTTGTGCTCGGTGTCAACTTCGCGCGCGCGTCCATCCAATGACGCCTAACCCTTCGCTCGAGCGGCCTCGCACCGGCATGGCATTTGGCCCGCGAGGCGCTCACTGTCATCATTCGCCTCGCGGGCCAAATGCCATCCCGGCGCTCGCCCTTCAGCTCAAACGTTAGGCCTCTTCAACAACGCTTCTTGGCTCATGAACTACAGAATTCAAACGGCTCTCGCTGTGTCATTGGTTTTGGTTGGTGCGGTGCACGCAGCAGAGATTGATGGATTCCGAGACATGCGATTCGGTGATCCGCCCGCAAAACTTGGCTCTGGGGCAAGAGTAAAACCACCTACTCCTGGTCTTTCCGATCCGTCTGAACAGTGCTTGCAAAGACCTTCTGACCGTCTTGCGCTGGCGTCAATCCCGATCCAGTCCATCGACTACTGCTTCTACAAGGGCAAGCTCTTTAACGTCATAGTCACGGGAATCGGTGGCGCGGACTCCGAACAACAGTTCGCCGCGGCCCTAACTTCAGCCTTCGGGACGCCGCGAAGCGCGATGGGCATGACGTTTTGGGGAGACTACTTCGGAACTCAAGGCGGCTCGATTCTCATGATGACTGGTGGCAAGTACCCTTTGGCTTTCATCACTTCAAACGAGATTCGCCAGCAGCGCAAACGAGACGAGCAAGAAGCCTCAAAGCGCAAGCTCTAGCAAAGAGGCCTAACCCTTCGCTGGAGCCGACTCGCACCGGCATGGCACTTGGCCCGCTTACCGGAGTGGTTCATCATCCGTCCAGCGGCCCCTCGTCGTTTCGTGTGGAACCCAACACCGACAATGCGTGGTCGTAGTCGAGCCCGGTGGGCATGTGGGCAGGCCGCCTTTGGGCCTGTCCACATGTCCACGGGGCGGTTGTTCGGGCATCGAGGGGTTCGCACGTGAATGTCGGGATCGAAGCGCTGTTCACCGGCGCCCTGGGGCTGCAGGCGCCGTGGTTCGTCGAGGACGT
>JAFECX010000160.1 GCA_018241895.1 Pseudomonadota bacterium | reverse complement strand
CCGCTGCGCGCGGCACCAGGCCCGGCCGGCCGATGCCTGGGGCAGCCTCGCCGCCGCCACCGCCAGGCCCAGCAGGCGCGCGCGCTCGACGGTCTGGGCGCTGTCGCGCTCGCGCAGCACGCCGGCCAGCGCGTCCCAGTCACAGGCCTCGCGCCCGTCGAGCCACGCCGGCACGGCCTGCCAGTCGTCGGCACGCGGCAGGTTGACGGCCAGCATGCCGTCGGCCGTCGGCAGCAGGCGGCAACTGCCGCCGGCCGAGATCGCGCCGTTGCGCTGCAGCCCGAGCAGGGCCGCGCGTTCGCCGAGCCGCGCGGCGCCGTCGGCGAACGCCGCGGGCAGCCGCGCGCCGAGCGCAGCCAGCGCCTGCAGCACGCCATCGGCGCATGCGGCCACCGGCGCGGCCAGCATCAGCGGCGCGCCGTCGCGCGCCCCAGTGAGCGACATCAGGCCGCAGCGCGCCCAGACGAGGGCCGGATGCGCGTCGTGCGGGCCGTCGCGTTCGCGCGTGCGCGCGCCCAGCGCGGCGAGCAGCGCCGACGCGTAGCGGCTCGTGCTGCCCTGGCCGGCGATGTCGACGCGCAGTCCGTGCAGCGGCCGGGCCGCATGCGCGCAAGCGCGCGCGCCGTCGTGCGCGCCGTCGCGCTCGCTCTCACTGTCACGCGCGCGGTCGCGCTCACTGCCCTGCGCGCGGTCGCGTTCGCAGTCATGCGCGCGGTCGCGCTTGCAGTCATTCGCGCCGTCGTGCGCGCCGTCTCGGCCGCTGCCGCGCGTCGCGTCTGCGCCCGGGCTCCCGGATCGCACGGCGCGCGCGCGGTTCATGCCTTTTCAGCCGGCGGCGAACTCGTCGCGCAGCACGCGCCGCAGGATCTTGCCCATCTCGTTGTGCGGCAAGTCGGTGCGAAAGCGCACCTGCGCCGGCACGCGCGACGAGCGCAGGCGCTGGCGCACCCAGTCCTGCAGTTCGGCCGGCTGCACGCTGGTGCCGGGCCTGGCGACGACGACCGCGCCGACCGCCTCGCCCCACTGCTCGTCGTGCACCGCGACGACGGCGACATCGGCCACCGCCGGGTGCAGGCGCAGCACCTCCTCGACCTCGCCCGGCGAGATGTTTTCGCCGCCGCGGACGATGACGTCGTCGGCGCGTCCGTCCAGGTACAGGAAGCCGTATTCGTCGATGTAGCCGCGGTCGCGCGTCGGGAACCACCCGTCGTCGTCGCGCAGGTTGCCCACGCCCAGGTACTCGCCCGAGACCTGGGGGCCGCGCACGAAAACGTCGCCCGCCTCGCCCGCCGGCACGCTGCGGCCCTCGGCGTCGCGGATCGCGATCTCCACCGAGCCGATCGGCTTGCCGACCGAATGCAGCCGCTTGCGCACCAACGGGTCCTGCGCACCGAAGCCCGTGCGGTGCTCGTCGGGATCGAGCAGCGCGATCGTCGAGCTGGTCTCGGTCAGGCCGTAGGCGTTCGTGAAGTCGACGTGCGGCCACAGCTGCATCGCGCGCTCGATGACCTGCGCCGGCATCTTGCCGCCGCCATAGGCCAGCGCCCGGAGCGTGGGCAGCTCGGCCGCGGCGCCCGTGGTGTCGATGTACTCGATGACGCGCGCCAGCATGGTCGGCACGACGAAGGCGTTGGTGACGCCTTCGCGCCGGCACAGCTCGAGCCAGGCCTGGCCGTCGAAGTTGGGCAGCTGCACCATGCGCCGCGCGGCGTAGGTCGAACTCAGCACCGCCGAGATACCGGCGATGTGATACGGCGGCACCGCGACCAGCGTCGCCTCGTCCTCGCCGGCGGCGGCGAACTCGACGGTGCCGAGGATGTAGCTCATCAGGTTTTCGTGGCGCAGCACGGCCGCCTTGGGCGCGCCGGTCGTCCCGCTCGTGAACAGCTGCACCGCGATCGACGACGGATCGGCCTGCGCGTCGAGCGCCTCGCCCTGCCCGGCCAGCGCCAGGAACTCGTCACGGGCGACGACGCGCACGCCGGCGGGCACCTCGACGTTGGCCAGCAGCTGCCGATCGGCCACCAGCCACGCCGGCGCGATGCGCGCCAGCAAGGCGCCGATCTCGGCCGGCGTGAGCCGGTAGTTGAGCGGCACGAACGGCACGCCGGCATAGGCGGCGCCGTACAGCGCGACCGGCGCGGCCAGGCTGTTGACATCGAGCAGCCCGACGTGCGCGCAGCCGCTCGCGTGGATGTGGCCCGCGGCGCGCCGCGCCGCCTGCAGCAGCGCGGCATAGCCGAGCGACTGTTCGCCGCAGGTCACGCCGATGCGGTCGGGATGGCACTCGGCTGCCATCTCCAGGGTCATCACGATGTTCATGGTGCAGCTCCGGCGCGGAGGGTTCGGGGTCCGGCGTGGGCGCGCCGGGTTCGGGGCGCGCGTCAGGCGCAAGGCGCAAGGCGCACGGCGCAGCGCCGCACGACCGCAGGCCCGGCGAGCGCCGCCATCGGCAGCGATGGCGCGCTTTCGAGGTGGAGGAATCCGTGGCGCGGCAGGTCAGTCCGACGAAGGCAGCGGCTTGGATTCCTTGATCGCGAGCGTCTCGCCGTCGAGCGTGAGCGCGCCCTTGCCGCCCTTGGTGCAGAGGAACTCGAAGCGCTGCTGCGCATCGGTGTAGCGCTTGCCGATGAGGATGCCCTGCGCCAGTGCCGGGTCGATCGCGGCGCCCTCGGGCCGGGCCGCGCCCAGCGGCAGCATTTCGGCGCCGCCGCAGCACAGGCGGAAGTCCCCGGCCGCGGCGCGCACCACCATGACCTCGGCGTCGCAAACCGCGCTGCGCAGGCGCGTACCGGCTTTCAGGATGCTCATCGGGCCTCCACTGTCGTCTGTTCGATGATGGCACGGCGGCGCACCCCCCGCAGGGATGCCCGGCGTCGGGCGCCATTCTGTGGGCGGCCACCACCGAATTCAATGGCCGCAGCCGGGCTGCGAAGTCGGCTGACCCCAATTGCGCCCGGATAGGCCGCATCAGAATTGAGCGTCGATGGCCGTCGCGGCCTTTTGCCCTATGCTGGCCGCACCGCAGGCGCGCCTTGCCGGTGCGCGCCGAAAGGCGCCGCCGCCGAGGCGCCGCCGCGGTTCGCCCGCCACACCACAGCGGCGTACGGTGTGCCACGCGACACCGGCAAGCCGACTGCGCGACGCATTCGACCCCTCCCAGCCGAACACCATGCCAGACACTCCCCGTCCCCCGCTTGCCGGGCTGCGCGTGATCGAAAGTGCGATCCTCGCCCCGGCTTCGATCACCACCGCGTTCGCCGACCTGGGCGCCGAGGTCATCAAGATCGAGACCCCCGCCGGCGACTACATCCGCGAGATGACGTGGCCGATCATCGAGGGCGTCTCGCTGATGCACTACCACATCAACCGCGGCAAGAGGAGCCTCACGCTCGATCTGCGCAAGGAATCGGCGCGCGAGGTCTACCGCGACCTGGTGCGCGGCGCCGATGTCGTCATCGAGGGCTCGAAGCCGGGCGCGCTGGCGCGCTTCGGGCTCGGCTACGACGAGCTGCGCGCCGTCAATCCGAAGATCGTCTTTTGCACGATCTCCGGCTACGGCACGACCGGGCCGTACAAGGACATGCCCTCGCACGGCATCGCGTACGACACCTGGTCGGGCGTGGTCAAGCCGGCGTACGACGAGCAGGGCTTTTGCTACATCGCCGAGCACGTGGCCATCGGCATCGGCGCGGCACCCCTGTACGGCGGGCTGGCGGTGCTGGCCGGCGTGCTGCGCGCGCGCGCGACGGGCGCCGGCTGCTTTCTCGACCTGGCGCAAAGCGATGCGTCGGCCGCCTTCGACTGGTACCGCAGCGAGAGCCACATGGCCTACGCGCGGCCCGAGGACGTCGTCACCGGCAACAAGTCCGACAACTACCAGCGCCGCCCGGTGGCCACGGCCGGCATGCGCGACGGCGTGCGCTACCAGCTGTACGAGTCGAGCGACGGCCACGTGCTGTTCATGGCCTCGGAGCAGAGCCTGTGGAAGAACTTCTGCGCCGGCGTCGGCCGCATGGACCTGTTCGAGCGCTGGCCGGGCTCGAAGTACGCCGATCACGCGCGCGGCAACACCGAGCTGCGCACGATCCTGCGCGAGATCTTCCGCGCCCGCAGCACGCGCGAGTGGCTCGCCTTCGGCATCGAGGCCAACACGCCGATCGCGCCCGTCAACACGCCGGCCAACCTCGTCGACGACCCGCAGTTCAAGGCCCGCTTCCGCGTCCTGCCGCACGCGCAGCACGGCGCCGACATGCTGGGCTTTCCGGTCAGGTTCGTCGGCGAACCCGAACCCGTTCCGACCCGGGCGCCGACGCCAGGCCAGCACAGCGACGAAGTGCTCGCCGGCGTGCTCGGCTACGACGCGGCACGCATCGCCGCCCTGCGCGGCGACGGCGCGCTCGGGTGATGCGCGCGGCCGATGCGCGCGGTGGCGGCGCGCCCGGCTGATGCGCGCGGCGACGGCGCGCTCGGCCGATGCGCCCGACCGATGCGCGCGGCGACGCGTGCGTTCCCGGTTTCCGATGCGCACAGTGCCGGCCCGCCGCGCCGCCCGCACCCCTATGCGAATGAAACATCTGCGGCCGCTTCCGATATGCGCGGCGGCCTCCCGCGGCGCGGCGCTGGCCGACAATCGAAGCCCGCCGTGACCGCGCGCAGGGATCCGTGCCGTCGGCTCGCCGGCGGCGCGCATTGACGAGAACCACCTCCGAAAGACCACGCCATGGACAGCCCGCTACACACCGCCCTGTGCGACAAGCTCGGCATCGAGTACCCGGTCGTCGCCTTCACCCACTGCAAGGACGTCGCCGTCGCGGTGATCAACGCCGGCGGCTTCTCGGTGCTCGGCGAGGCGCTGCACACGCCCGACGAGATCGCCGCCGACATCAAGTGGATCCGCGAGCGCGTGGGCGGCAAGCCGTTCGGCATCGACCTCGTGCTGCCTTCGACGGTGCCCGAGGAGAAGACGGTCGAACAGCTCCTGGCGATGATCCCGAAGGGGCATCGCGACTTCGAGCAGATGATCAAGCACAAGTACAACGTGCCCGATCCGAAGATCGCCCCCAACATCCACCACTGGGGCGGGCTCGACCAGAAGCGGGCGATGGACCAGCTCAACGTCATCTTCGACGAGCGCGTGCCGGTGTTCGCCTCCGGCCTGGGCTCGCCGGCCTTCCTGCTCGAGCGCGCGCACCAGCTCGGCATGCAGGTCTGGGGGCTGGTCGGCAAGCCCAAGCAGGCCAAGCGCCAGCTGCAGGCCGGCACCGACGTCATCATCGCGCAGGGCTACGACGCCGCGGGCCACACCGGCAACATCGGCACCTTCTCGATCGTGCCGCAGATCGTCGACGCGGCGCGCGACAGCGGCGTGCCGGTGATCGCCGCCGGCGGCGTGACGACCGGGCGCCACCTCGCCGCCGCGCTGGCGCTGGGCGCCGCCGGCGTGTGGACCGGCTCGCTGTGGCTGACCTCGCGCGAGTCCGACCTCAACATGCCGCTCAAGGAGCGGCTGCTCGAGGCCGAGACCGACGACACCGTCTACTCCGACTGCATCTCCGGCTACACGATGCGCACCACGCGCAGCCCGTGGCACGACGAGTGGGGTTCGGAGCAGGCGCCCAAGCCGCTGCAGCCGCCGCTGCAGATGATCCTGTCGTCCAACTACATCCAGGGCTCGCTGGACTACCAGCGCAAGGACCTGATGACCGAGGCCGCCGGCCAGGGCATCCACTACGTCACCGAGATGAAGCCGGCACGCCAGATCCTGTCCGACATCGTCGAGGAGGCGCTCGATGTCTTCGACCGATTCTGCAGCTGAAGCGCCGTACACCAGCGGCTTCAATAGCGCGCTGAAGGGCCTCGTCGTCGACTGCGACGGCGGCGGCCCGATCGCCGGCACCCACCTGTCGGGGCGCCAGTCGTTCACCGGCACGCTCACGGGCGACTACCGCGACTTCGGGCCCTACCGCTGGCGCTGGTACCTGCTGAGCGTGCTCACGCGCAAGCCGGAGAACTATCCGCACGAGGCCGTGTGGTGCGAGGCCGAGAGCCTGTCGGCACGCGGCGCGGCCGAAGCGCGCCTGCAGCAACATCTTTACGACGTGGGGTGATCCATGCGAATCGTGGTCTGTGTCAAGGAAGTGCTCGACCCCGCGGCGGTCAACAACTACGCGCTGGCCGGTGGCCTGAAGATCGGCGCCGACGGCAAGACGCCCGAGGTGGCCGCCATCCCGCGCCTGATCAACGGCTACGACGAGCAGGCGATCGAAGCGGCGCTGCGCCTGCGCGACGCCGGCGTCGACTGCCGCATCGCGGTGGTGACGATCGGCGCCGATGCGCAGGCCATGCTCAAGCAGTGTGCGGCGCTGGGCGCCGACGAGATCGTCGCCATCGAGCCGGGCGCGCGCACGCTGGACTGCGCGGCGGTCGCCAGCGTGCTGCACGCCTACATCCAGGGCAGCGGCGGCGCCGATCTCGTGCTGTGCGGCCGCCAGGCGTCCGACGACGACCAGGGCGTGGTGCCGCTGCTGCTGGCCGAGAAGCTCGGCTGCGCGGTCACGACGCTGGCGCGCGACATCCGGTGCGCCGACGGCGTGGTCACGGTGACGCGCGCCACCTCCGACGGCGACGAGGTGGTGCGCGGTCGCCTGCCGGCGCTGGTGACGGTGAGCAACGAACTCGGCGCGCCGCGCTTTCCGACCGCGAAGGCCAAGATGGCGGCGCGCAAGATGGTGCCGCAGGTGGTTGCGCTCGACGCGCTCGGGCTGGCCGCCGAGCGCCTCGCGGCGCAGGTCGTGCTCGAGCGCCAATATGTGCCGCAGGTGCAGGGCAACTGCGAATTCCTGAGCGGCGCGCCGGCCGAGGTGGCCCGGGCGCTGGCCGAACGGATCCGCGCCGCCTGAGGGAGCACAATCGCTCGCGGCTGCGTGCCGCCGCCGCTGCGGCAGATGGCCGGCCGGGCCACGCGCAGCGAGCGCAACCCGGGGCCGATCGCCCGCGCCGGATGCGTCACGGCAGGCCCCCGGGCGGCGGCCGCCGGACGCCCCGGCGTCCCATCGACCCGACGACAGTGAACAAGAGGAACATCGAATGACAGGCACCATCGCAGTGATCGGCGGCAGCGGCAACCTCGGTGCGGCGCTGGCGCGCCGCTGGGTGCAGGCGGGCCAGCGCGTCGTCATCGGCTCGCGCGACGCGGCCAAGGCGGCCGCCGCCGCGGCGAAGCTCGCTGCCGAGCTGGGCGCGGAGGTCGGCGGCGCGAGCAACATGGAGGCCGCGCGCCAGGCCGACGTCGTCGTCGTCGCGGTGCCGTTCGCGTCGCAGCTGTCGGTGCTCGAGGAGATCCGCCCCGGCATCGGCGGCAAGGTCGTCATCGACACCACGGTGCCGCTGGTGCCGCCCAAGGTGGCGCGCGTGCAGCTGCCGCCCGAAGGCAGCGCCGCACAGCGTGCGCAGAAGCTGCTCGGCGCCGACGTGAAGCTGGTGTCCGCGTTCCACAACGTCGCCGCGCACAAGCTGGCCACCGACGAGGAGGTCGAGTGCGACGTGCTGGTCTTCGGCGACGACAAGGCGGCGCGCGCGGTGGCGGTCGAGCTGGCCACTCTTGCGCGGCTGCGCGGCCTGCACGCCGGCGCGCTGGCCAACGCCGCCGCGGGCGAGGCGCTGACCTCGATCCTGATCTTCATGAACAAGACCTATCGCGTCGACGGCGCGGGCATCCGCATCACCGGTCAGCTGATCATGGACGGCGCCGGCGAATAGGCATGTCCGCCCAGGTCCGTTTCACGCCGCTCGGCGGCTTGCCCGAGGTCGTGGCGGGAGACGACCTGGCGCCGCTGATCCTGGCCGCGGCACGCCGCACGCAGCTCGCGCTCGGCGATGCGACCATCCTGGTGGTGGCGCAGAAGATCGTCTCCAAGGCCGAGGGGCGCCTGGTGAGCCTGGGCAGCGTGACTCCCTCGGCGCGTGCGCGCGAGCTGGCGGCGACGACGAACAAGGATCCGCGGCTGGTCGAGCTGATCCTCGGCGAATCGGCCGCCGTGCTGCGCGCGCGGCGCGACGTGCTGATCGTGCGCCACCGGCTGGGCTGCGTGATGGCCAACGCCGGCATCGACCGCTCGAACGTCCCGGGCGACGAGCGCGGCGAGCGCGTGCTGCTGCTGCCCGTCGACGCCGACCGCTCGGCCGCGGCGCTGCGCGAGCGCATCCGCGAGCTGGCCGGCGTGCAGCCCGGGGTGATCGTCAGCGACAGCTTCGGTCGCCCGTGGCGCAACGGCGTCGTCAACGTGGCGCTCGGTGCGGCCGGCGTCCCTTCGCTCATCGACCGGCGCGGGCACGCCGATCGCGAAGGCCGGCGCCTCGAAGTCACGCAGGTCGCGTTCGCCGACGCCGTGTGCGCCGGCGCGGCGCTCGTCATGGGCGAGGCCGACGAAGGCACGCCGGTGGTCGCGGTCGAAGGTCTCGCGCCGCAGGCGCCGCAGCGCAGCGCGCAGGCGCTGATCCGCCCGCTGGCCGAGGATCTCTTCCAATGACCGCGGCGCGCGTGGCCGCGCTGTGCGGCGGGGTCGGCGGCGCCAAGCTCGCCGACGGCCTGCTGCACACGCTGCCCGGCGACACGCTGGGCGTGATCGTCAACACCGGCGACGACTTCGAGCACCTGGGGCTGCACGTCTCGCCCGACATCGACACCGTCGTCTACACGCTGGCCGGCCTGGCGAACCCCGACACCGGCTGGGGGCGGCGCGACGAAAGCTGGAGCTTCATGGCCGCGCTGGGCGCACTCGGCGGCCCGACGTGGTTCCGCCTCGGCGATGGCGACCTCGCGATGCACGTCGAGCGCACGCGCCGGCTCGCCGCGGGCGAGCCGCTGAGCGCCATCGTCTGCGACCTCGCGCGCCGGCTCGGCATCGCCGCACGCATCGTGCCGATGACCGACGCCAGGCTGCGCACGCGCGTGCTGAGCGACGAGGGCGCGATCGACTTCCAGGACTACTTCGTGCGCCGGCAATGCGGACCGCGCGTGCGCGGCATCGCCTTCGACGGCGCGCCGGCGTGCCGGCCGGCGCCGGGCGTGAACGAGCTGCTGCGCGATCCGGCGCTCGGGGCGATCGTGATCTGCCCGTCCAACCCGTACCTGAGCATCGACCCGATCCTCGCCGTGCCCGGCCTGCGCGAGTCGCTGCGCGCGGCACGCGTGCCCGTCGTCGCCGTCTCGCCGCTGATCGCGGGCGCGGCGGTCAAGGGGCCGACGGCCAAGATCATGGCCGAGCTGGGCCGGCCGATCGGCGCCGACGAGGTGGCGCGCCACTACGACGATCTGATCGACGGCTTCGTGCTCGACGTGCGCGACGCGGCGCTGGCGGCAACGATCGGCGTGCCGGTGCGCCTCACCGACACGCTGATGAAGACACCCGACGATCGCCGCCGCGTGGCGCTCGAGTGCCTGCGGCTGGCGCACGACCTGGCGCACGGGCCGTCGAAGGAGCCGTCGAACGACGGGGCGCCCGACCCGTCGCCCGACCCGTTGCACGACCGGTCGCCCGACCCGTTGCCCGACCCGTTGCCCGGCCGATCGCACGCACCGGCACCGCGCCCGGACCCGATGGCCGCGGCCGCGCCGGGCGGAGAGCGCCCATGACCTGCTGGGCCCTGCTCGCGCTCAAGCCCTTCGATCGCGGCAAGACGCGCCTGGCGCCGGCACTCGGGCCCGCCGAGCGCGCGGCCGTCGTGCGCGCGATGCTCGCGCACGTCGTGCGCGTGCTCGAAGCCTCGGAGCACATTGCCGGCATCGCCATCGTGACGCAGGAGACGGGCCCGCTGCCGGTGACGGCGCACGTGCTGCCCGACCGCGGGCGCGGCCTGAACGAGGCCATCGCCGACGGTGCGCGCGCACTGGCCGCACGCGGCGCCGACGAACTGCTGGTCCTGCACCCGGATCTGCCGTTGTTGAGCACGGCCGAGATCGACGAGTTCGTCGTGCAGGGCCGCCGCCCGGGCCTCGGCCTGGCGCCCGATCGCCACGGCAGCGGCACCAATGCCGTCTTCCTGCGGCTGCCGTGCGACTTCGCGTTTCGCTTCGGCCCCTCCAGTTTCGAGCGCCACCTGCGCGTGGCGCGTCAACTCGGCGTCGAGCCGGCCATCGTCCGCCTGGGCGGCTTCGTCTTCGACGTCGACGAACCGTGCGACCTCGCGGCCTTGCGCGAGGCGCACGGTGCGCGGCCCGACCTCGCCATCGACCCACGGAGTCCGACGACATGGGCACCCAGTTCGAATCCCTGCTCGAGCAAGCACGCAGCGGCGCACGGCTGAGCGCCGGGCAGCTGCTCGCGCTGGGCGCCGACGCACCGCCGGCCGCCCTGCTCGCCAGCGCCGAGGCGCTGGCGCTGCAGGGCCACGGCACGCGCATCGGCTATTCGCGCAAGGTCTTCATCCCGCTCACGCGCCTGTGCCGCAACGCCTGCGGCTACTGCACCTTCGCCACCTCGCCGCGCAAGCTGCCCGCTGCCTACCTGCAGCCCGACGAGGTGCTCGAGATCGCACGCCGCGGCGCCGCGGCCGGCTGCCACGAGGCACTGTTCACGCTCGGCGAGAAGCCCGAGCTGCGCTACCGCGCCGCGCGCGAGCAGCTCGCGCGGCTGGGCGTGCGCACGACCGTCGAGTACGTCGCCGCGATGGCCGAGCGCGTGCATCGCGAGACGGGCCTGCTGCCGCACATCAACCCGGGCAACCTGTCGGCGCCCGAGCTGGCGCTGCTGCGCCCGCACGCGGCGTCGATGGGCATCATGCTCGAGTCGTCGTCCGAGCGCCTGTGCGAGCGCGGCGGCCCGCACTGGAAGTGCCCCGACAAGAAGCCGGCCGTGCGCCTGGCCACGCTCGAGGCGGCCGGCGCGGCGGCGGTGGCGATGACCAGCGGCATCCTGATCGGCATCGGCGAGACGCGCGCCGAGCGCGTGCACTCGCTGCTCGCGCTGCGCGAGCTGCACGAGCGCCACGGCCACCTGCAGGAAGTCATCGTGCAGAACTTCCGCGCCAAGCCGGGCACGGCGATGGCGCAGGCGCCCGAGCCGCCGCTCGACGACCACGCCTGGACGATCGCGATGGCGCGCCTGGTCTTCGGCGCCGCGATGTCGATCCAGGCGCCGCCCAACCTGCGCGCGGGCGAGCTCCGGGCGCTGGTGCGCGCCGGTGTCAACGACTGGGGCGGCATCTCGCCGGTGACGATCGACCACGTCAACCCCGAGGCACCGTGGCCACACCTGGAGCGCCTCGCCGCCGAGACGCGCGCCTGCGGCCGCGACCTGGTCGAGCGGCTGGCGCTCGTGCCCTCGTTCGCCCGCGAGTGCGCACGCTGGACCGAAGGCGGCCCCGACGGCGGCATGCGCACGGCCGTGATCCGGGCAAGCGACGCCGAAGGCTATGCCCGCGACGAGCCCTGGCACGCCGGCACCGGCATGGCGCCGAGCGCGCCGACCGCGCGCCTCGTCGCCGGCGCCGCGGGCCTGGGCGCCAACGGCATCCAGGGCGCCCGTGGCGGCATCGTCGAGCTGCTGGCGCGCGCCAGCGCCGGCGAGGAGCTCGACGAAGGCCAGATCGTGACCCTGTTCGCCGCGCGCGACGCCGACTTCGCCGCCGTGGTGCGCGCGGCCGACGAGCTGCGCGCCGAGGTCGTCGGCGACGGCGTCACCTTCGTGCGCAACTGCAACATCAACTACACCAACATCTGCAAGTACCGCTGCGGCTTCTGCGCCTTCGCCAAGGGGCGCCACGCGAACGACCTGCGCGGCCCGGCGTACCGGCTCGACGCCCAGGCCGTGGCCGCGCGCGCCGAGGAGGCATGGTCGCGCGGCGCGCGCGAAGTTTGCATGCAAGGCGGCATCCATCCGCACTACAGCGGGCAGACGTACCTCGAGCTGGTGCACGCCGTCAAGGCGGCGGTGCCGGGCATGCACATCCACGCCTTCTCGCCGCTCGAGATCCGGCACGGCGCCGGCACGCTGGGCCTGCCGATCGCCGATTACCTCTCGCGGCTGCGCGACGCCGGGCTCGCCACCCTGCCGGGCACGGCGGCCGAGATCCTCGACGACGAGGTGCGCGCCGTGATCTGCCCCGACAAGCTGAACACCGAGCAGTGGTTCGACGTCATGCGCACGGCGCACCGGCTCGGCATCCGCAGCACGGCGACCATCATGTTCGGTCACGTCGAGCGTCCGCAGCACTGGGCACGCCACCTGCTGCGGCTGCGCCGTCTGCAGGCCGAGACCGGCGGCTTCACCGAACTCGTGCCGCTGCCGTTCGTGCACATGGAGTCGCCGCTGTGGCACAAGGGCCTGGCGCGCTCGGGCGCGACGCTGCGCGAAGCAGTGGCCATGCACGCGGTGGCGCGGCTCGTGCTGCACCCGCTGATCCCGAACGTGCAGACCTCGTGGGTCAAGATGGGCCGCGAAGGCGCGGCGCTGTGCCTGCGCGCCGGCGCCAACGACCTGGGCGGCACGCTGATGTACGAGTCGATCACCCGCGCCGCCGGCGGCACCAACGGCCAGCTGGCCGACGAGGACGACATGCGCGCCATCGCCGCCGGTGCAGCGCGCCCGCTGCGCGAGCGCACGACGCTGTACGCCGGCGTGGCGGCGGGCGGACGCGCCGCCGCCGTCGGGCCGACGGCGCACGCTGCCGCGCCCCAGAGCCTGTGAACCTGGAGCGCGCCGCCGCCGCCAGCCTGGGCCAGCGTCCGCTCCCCTGCACAGGCGCCTGCCGCATCGCGCACCTGCACCGTGCGGGCGGGCACGCGGCGCTGGCGTCGGCGCAGCGCTTGGGCGGCCAGACGCCGGGCGGCACCGCGGCGGACCGCTGGAAGAGGCGCGTGCGCTGCTCGAGGTCCGCCATCGACCGGCTCCCGGGGCACACGAACACGCTCAGGTAGTGGGGTGTCGCCCCGCCCGCGGCCCAACCGGTAAAGCCGAGCCGGGGGAACTTCGCGTCCAGCTCACGCTGCAGGTCGAGCGTCGACGGCGTGAGCAGCAGGACAAAGTGCGCCCGCGCACGGATGTTGTCGATGATCGAAGCTTCGAAGTCGCCGCTGGCGATGCCGTCGTAGTCGATGAAGGCGTCGTGGCCGTGCTGGACCAGATCCTTGAAGACGGCCAGCGCCGCCCACGCCGGCGCCGGCGGCCTTCAGCGCACCGCCGCTGCGGAACGTGCGGCCTCGCCGGCCGCCGGCGCCGCCGCCGTGCGCGGCAGCCGCAGGCTCACCAGCAGCGCCAGCGTCATCAGGGCGGCAAGCAGGTAGCCCGCGTTGTGCAGCGCGGCGCTGACGCCGGCGGCGCTGGCCTCGCGCACGATCTGCGCGGCGTCGATGCCGGCGGCGGAAAGTTGCTGCGCGATCTCGGCCGGCAGCGTACGCGCGCGGCCGCCGGCGGCGTTGGCCAGCGCGTCGACGGCGGCGGCGTCCAGGCCCAGCGCGTCGACCTGCCGCGTCACCGAGGCGCGCGCCTGATAGGCGAGCGTGGTGCCGAACACCGCCAGCGACAGTGACGATCCGGTCGGGTTGCCCAGGTCGCGGAACATGCTGAACATGCCGGTGCCCGCACCCATCTTGTGCGCGGGCACGGCGCCGAACGCGATCTTCATGACCGCCGGCGAATTGGCCCCCATCGTCAGGCCCAGGATCGACACGACGACGATCACCAGCCACAGCGGCGTCGCCGCATCGATGCCCAGCAGCAGCAGCACGCCGGCCACCGAGCCGGCCAGCGCGACGATGGAGATCGTGCGCGGCTCGTAGCGGTCGACGAGCCGGCCCGAGATCGGCGCGCTGACGAGCCCCCAGCCGTACAGGAACATCGTCACCAGCCCGAACTGCGACGCACTGCCGCCGGGCCGGTTGTTGACGAAGAACGCCAGCGAGTAGACGACGCCGCTGAAGCACAGCATGTGCAGCCAGTAGATCGCCGACGGCTTGGCGAAGGCCGGGTGCGACAGGATGTCGACGTCGATGACGGCGGCGGCGCTCCCGCGGCTGTGGCGCCACAGCCAGATCAGGCTGCCGACGCCGACGGCGACGATGACCCAGGTCAGCGGCGAGCGCGCGCCGAAGTTCGTCGCCCAGGTGGGCAGCGACAGCAGCGCGGCGATGGTCGCGAACAGCGCCAGCGCGCCGGTGAAGTCGAAGCGCGTGCGCGCGCCGCTCGCAGCGATCTCGGGCACGAGCAGGCGCACCGGCAGCAGGCCGGCCAGCGCCAGCGCGCCGCTGATCCAGTACACGCTGCGCCAGCCCAGCGCGTCGATCAGCAGGCCGCCGAGCAGGCCGCCCGCCGTCGCGCCGAAGGTCATCGTGAAGGTGAGGATGCCCAGCGCGAGGCCGCGGCGCTCGGCCGGGAAAAGGTGCGTGACGTAGGCCAGCACGCTGGGCAGGATGCACGCGACACCGAACCCCTGGACGAAGCGCGCGCCGAGAAAGACGCCGAAATTGGGCGCCCACGCGGCGGCGAACTCGGACGCGGAGAACACCAGCAGGCCCAGCGTGAGCACGCGGCGCCGGCCGTGCAGATCGCCGTAGCGCCCCATGATCGGCGCCAGCACGGTGAGGCCGAGGAAGTACAGGATCAGGATCAGCGCGGCCAGCGTGACCGGGATGCCGTAGTGCCGCGTGATGCTCGGCAGCACCGGCGCCTGGAAGGCGGCCGCCTCGATGGTGATGAAGGTGCCGAACAGAAGCGCCGCGTACACGGCCCAGGGGCTGCGGGTGTTCACAGAAGAGGTGCCTCCCAACTCGGGCCCTGCGGCCGCGGTGATGCGGCCATTACACCACTGGCCCGTCGCGGGCCGCGGGCGGCGGGCGGCCTCAGTGCAGCGCGTCGGCCGCCTGCGGCAGCTTGTCGGCCACGATCTCGGCGATGTCGAACACCTTGCGCTCGCCGCCGCTCACCGAGGCGCTCGAGCTCAGCATCAGCAGGCAGTACGAGCACGAGGTGGCGATCTTCTTCGCGCCGGTGTCCAGCGCCTCCTTCGTGCGCACCTCGTTGATGCGCGCCGTGCCGCTCGTGCCGCCCTTCCAGTAGTTGCAGCCGCCGGCGCCGCAGCACATGCTCTGTTTGCGGTTGCGCGGCATCTCGATCAGGCTGCCCACGGCGGCGAGCGCGCTGCGCGGCTCGTCGGTGATGTCGTTGTGCCGCGCCAGGTAGCACGGATCGTGGTAGGTGATGAGCTCGCCCTCGTCGCGCACGACCTCGAGCTTGCCGTCGCGGATGAAGCGGTCGATCAGCACCGAGTGCGGGATCGTCGTCCAGTTGGCGCCCAGCTCGGGGTAGTAGCGGTCGAAGGCGTTGAAGCCGTGCGCGCACATGGTCACGATCTGCGTGACGCGCTCTTGCTGCAGCATCTCGATGTTGCTGCTCGCCATCTCGACGAACAGCAGCTCGTTGCCCGAGGTCTTGGCCGGGTCGCCGGTGCAGCGTTCGCCCTCCAGGATGCCCCAGCCGACGCCGGCCGCGTTCAGGATGCGCACCATCGCGCGCGCCACCTGCTGCGCGCGCTCCTCGTAGCGGATGGCGCAGCCGATCCACAGCAGGTACTCGGTCTTGCCGGCCTCGAACAGCGGCACGTCCAGGCCCTTGTGCCAGTCGTCGGGGTTGGCCGCGGTGCCGACGAACGGGTGCCCGCGCGACTCCATGTTGCGATTCGCCGCCGCCAGCGTCTCGGGCATCTCCGAGCGCTCCATCGTCAGGTTGCGGCGGAACTCGAGGATCGCCTCGGCCGGGCTGTTGCTGACCGGGCAGACCTCGATGCAGGCGGCGCAGGTGGTGCAGTCGAAGATCGCCTCGGCACCGATGTCGTCGAGCAGCTGCGCATCGTCCAGCCGGCCCTGCGACTGGTACTCGCCGCACACCATCATGATCCTCTTGGGCGAGAGCACCTTGCCGGTCTGCGTCGCCGGGCAGGCCTCGTGGCAGCGCCCGCAGCCCAGGCAGGCGTCGAAGTCGAGCAGCAGCTTGCGCGGCATGTCGGCGAGCCTGGCGGCGCCGAGCACGACCTCCTGCTCCTCGGGCGCCTCGAAGTCGATCGGCGGCATCTGGATGCCCGAGCGGCGGCGCACCAGGGCCGAGTTCAGCGGCCCGAGCAGCATGTGCGACATCGGCGTGCGGCCGATCAGGGCGGCGAAGCTCACGCCCAGCAGGCCGTGCAGCCACCACAGCGTCATGTTGCCGTCGGCCACCGCGCCCGGGCTCCAGCCCGCGTACAGCCGCGCCAGCGCCGCGCCCAGGAACTCGCCGCCGCGGTTCTCGCCCGGCACGGCGAGGCGGAACGACTCGGTCACGAAGCCGGCGACGATGGTCACGAGCAGCAAGATCTCCATCGCCGTGAAACCCTTGCGCTCGCCGGCGGCCACCAGCGGCGCCGGCTTGACGAGCCGGCGCGCGAGCAGGAACGCCGCACCGAGCAGCATGCAGATGCCGGCGATCTCGCGCCCGGGGCGCGTCAGCAGCCACCACGGCCACTCGACGTAGACGTTGATGCCGACGAACTCGAGCGCGTACTCGGCGTGGCCGGCGATGGACACGAGCGCGCCGAAGTACAGCAGCGAATGGGCCAGCCCGGTCGGCAGGCGACCCCACAGGCGCTCGGTCAGCAGCGCGCGGTGCAAGAAGGTGCCGGCGTTGAGTTCGCGGCCGAGGAACCCCGACTGCGGCTCGGCGCTGACCGGGGTCTCGGCGCGGCCGCGCTGCATGCGCTGCAGGCGCGGGCGCAGACCGAGGATCAGGCTCGCCAGCGCGCCGATCAGCAGGAGGCCGAGGAGCGAGTACGCGAGCAGGGACGGGGAATACATGGTTCGGCGCGCCGCCGATCGGCCTCTTGCGGGCTCCTTGCGGCGTGGGAGCTTTCTTGCGTTGTCGGACTTGCGGCCGGCGTGCGGCCTCTCAGAACCTGTGAATGAATCGGTCGCGCCCGAGCGGCGCGACAGGGCGGCCCCGAACAAGGCGCAAAGCGCCGCCATGTCGCGCGTTGGGGCGAGCCTTTGCAACGCCGCGCGCGGGCGTCCGGGCGCGTCGAGCGGGCGGGCGTGGTTCGTTCACAGGTACTCAGCGCTTGAGGATCGCCGCGGTCGCGTTGCCGCCCAGGCCGTTCGTCTGCGCCAGCCCGACGCGCGCGCCCGGCACCTGGCGCGCACCGGCCTGGCCGCGCAGCTGCCAGGTCAGCTCGGCGATCTGGAACACACCCATCGCCGTCGTCGCCTCGCCGAAGGACACGAAGCCGCCCGACGGATTGATCGGCATGCGGCCGCCGGGCGTGGTTTCGCCGGCCTCGAGCAGCCGCTCGGCCTCGCCCGGCTCGCACAGGCCCCACTCCTCGGGGAACGCCAGCTCGTAGTAGCAGGTGTTGTCCTGCAGCTCGGTGAAGCTCACGTCCCGCGGGCCGATGCCCGAGCGCTCGAATGCGCGCATCACCGCCGCCTTGGCCTCGGTGTGCAGGCCCGGGCCGCCGAACACGGGGCCGGCCAGGCTGCGCGGCAGCGCATCGTCGAAGGCGATCGTCGCCACCGCGCTGGTGGCGACCGTGATCGGCTGCGACGTGTAGCGGCGCGCCAGCGCCGGCGAACAGATGACCGCAGCCGCGGCGCCGTTGGACACCGGGCAGATCTCGAACAGCCGCAGCGGGTTGCTCACGTACGGCGACGCGAGCACCTCGCCCAGCGTGACTTCGCTCTGGAAGCGCGCGTGCGGATTGCCGACCGAGCACTTGCGCGCCTTCACCGTGACCTTGGCCAGCTGCTCTTCGGTCGTGCCGTGCTCGTGCATGCGCCGGCGCGCGAGCGCGGCCCAGAACGCGGGCCCCGGCATGCCGACGCAGCGCTGGCGCAGGTACTCCGGGTCGTTGATGTCGGCCACGCCCGAGGTCTGGATCATGCCCTTGGGCATCACTTCGCCGCCCACCACCAGCATCAGGTCGTACACGCCGCCGGCCACCAGCGAATAGCCGACGTTGAAGGCGTTGCCCCCCGCCGCGCAGCCGGCCGACAGGTTGTAGACCGGCACGCCGGTGCTGCCGAGGTCCTCGACGATGTCGTTGCCGTTGAGCCCCCAGCCCTTGCCGCCGGAAAAGCGCGAACTCGCGGCCGACACGGCCTCGATCTGGCGCCACGTGACGCCGGCATCGGCCAGCGCGCGGTCGACCGCCACGCGGCACAGCTCGGTCACCGAGCGGTTGCCGACGACGGCATCGCCGGTGCGGCCGAAGCGATGCATTCCGACGCCGAGTACCACGACTTCCCGCATGTCTGCCGACTCCTCGCGCTTCACAGGTCCGGATCCGCTGGCCTCAGATCCGCTTGAACTTCCACGACGTGTACGCCTTGCCGCCGTCGTGGAAGATCGGGTCGACGACCAGTTCCACGCGCGCACCGACCGCCACGTCCTCCACGCCATCGACCATCTGCCCGACGACGCGCAGTCCGGCGTCGAGGTCGACGACCCCGATCACGTAGGGCCGGAACGGCTCGTCGTAGCGGTGCGGCGGCGGCGGCGCGAAGTTGGCCACCGAGTAGCTCCACAGCGTGCCCTGGCCGCCGAAGTCGCACGGCTCGAGGTCCGATGCCGTGCAATCGGGGTTGCGGCAGTGCGCCGCGGCCGGGAAGTACGGCGTGCCGCAGCTGCGGCAGCGCACGCCGTGCAGCCGCGCGCCGCCGTCTTCCGAGAACAGCCCCGGCACGCAGGGCTCACGTGTTGCGCTCATGTGGCTCGCCTCCGCACTTCGGGCTTCAGGCCCGCACGGCCCGGATCAGCTCGGGCAGCAGCTCGACGCAGTCGCCGACCACGCCGTAGCGCGCGTAGCGGAAGATCGAGGCGTCGGGGTCCTTGTTGATCGCGACGATCGTCTTGGCCGCCGAGCAGCCCGCCATGTGCTGGCTCGCGCCCGAGATGCCGAGCGCGATGTACAGCCCCGGGCGCGTGATCTTGCCGGTCAGCCCGACCTGGCGCGACGAATCGATCCAGCCGTCGTCGACGATCGCGCGCGAGCCGGCCCACATGCCGCCCAGCGCATCGGCCAGCTGCTTGACCAGCTCGTAGTTCTCCTTCTTGCCCAGCCCGCGGCCGCCCGAGACGATGATGTCGGCGTCCTCGAGGCGGTGCCCCTGCACCTGCGGCGCCGAGACGACCTCGAAGCCCGCGCGCGGCGCCGCGGCGGCGAGTTCGACGCGCCGCGTCTCGAACGGCTGCGCCGCGGCCAGCGGCTCGGCCTGCAGCGTCGTCGTGACGACGCACACGACGCACTGCGCGGCCTCGATGCGGTACTCGACGCGCGTGTCGCCGCCGAATGCCGTCGCCTGCACGCGCAGCGCAGCGCCGCTGCGGGCGACCTCGAACGCATTGGTGACGACGGCCGCGCCGATGCGCCCGGCCACGCGCGGCGCGACGATGCGCCCCTCGACGCTCTGGTCGATCACGATCGTGCCGGGCCGCTCCTGGGCGCAATACGCCGCCAGCGCGTCGACCACGGCATCGGTGCTGCCTGGCGTCGCAGCGATCACGTCGAGCCGGCGCACGCCGTACTGGCCGGCGATCGCCGCGGCCGCCTGCTCGAGCCCCGACGTGACCGCCCAGTGCAGCTCGGCTGCGCTGTCGGCGGCCAGCCTGGCGGCCAGCGTCAACGCCTCGGCGGTGCCCGCTTGCACCGCATCACCCCAGGAAAGCACAACCACCGTCATTGTTCTCGCGCTCCTCGAAGTCCCGTTTGCCGGCGCCGCATGCGTCGCCCGCATCGTGATTCTTGCCGTTCGGTCGCTGCAGTCTAGTGGAGCGTCCCGCTCGTCATTCCTGCGCTCGCGCCTCGGATGGGGTCTTTGCCATCTCAATAACGGACAGCCGGCAACGGGGGCGGGGCGCCGCGCGCCACGAATCCGCAGCGCCGCTGCCGCCGCCGTCCGGGGTCGGCCCGGGCCGGCGCGCGCTGTCCGCTTTGGCAATGACTGAGGCCAGATACGAGCCGCCCCGGTCGATCGCATGCCGGACGCCGTCGCTAGACTGCCGCGAACCTGCCGCGCGTCGAGCTTCGCGAAGTCTCGGCGTCGCCGTCGCATCGAACCGGCCGAGGGCAATCCATGGATTTCGAGTTTTCGCCACGCGAGTGCGATTTTCTGCGCGAGGTCGACCAGTTCCTGCGCGACCACCACGACCCCAGGGTCATGGACGTCACGCGCGAGAACATGGCCCAGGTCTGCGACACGCCCGAGCGGCGCGCCTTCATGAAGAAGCTCGCCGCGCGCGGCTGGCTCGGCATCACCTGGCCGAAGGAAAACGGCGGCCAGGACGGCGAGGGCTTCTACGAGTTCCTGCTCAACGAGAAGCTGTCCTCGGTCGGCGCGCCGCAGATCGGCAAGGGCGTGGGCATCATCGGCAAGACGCTGATCCGCGTCGGCAACCCCAAGCTCAAGGCCGAGTTCCTGCCGAAGATCCTCGCCGCGTCGGTGGAGTTCGCGGTCGGCTACTCCGAGCCCAGCGCCGGCTCCGACTCGGCGGCGATGAAGCTCAAGGCCGAGCGCCAGGGCGAGGGCTGGGTGCTCAACGGCCAGAAGGTGTTCACCACGTCGGCGCACTTCGCCGACTGGTACTGGGTCGGCGCGCGCACCGACCCGCAGGCGCCCAAGCACCACGGCATCTCGCTGTTCCTGATCCGCATGGACGACCCGGGTCTGACGATCCAGCCCATGTACACGATGGGCAACGAGCGCACCAACGCGGTGTTCTTCGACAACGTGTTCGTGCACGACGACTACCGCGTGGGCGAACTGAACAAGGGCTTCCAGTACATCGCCGAGGCGCTGGACATCGAGCGCTTCACGATGTTCACGTTCTCGCCGATCCGCGGCCGCATGGAGCTGCTGGCCGACTACGTGCGCACGGCCAAGCGCGACGGCAAGCCGCTGCGCGACGACCCGGTCGTGCGCCAGCGCATCGCGCAGCTGGCCACCGAGTGCGAAGTGGCGCGCGTGCTGGGGCTCAAGTTCGTCGACGCGGCGATCAACAGCGCCAAGACGCCGACCGTCGAGGCGTCGCAATACAAGCTGTACGCGACCGAGCTGTCGCGGCGCATCGCCGACGCGACGATGGACATCGCCGGCCCGGGCTCGCAGCTGGCGTTGGGCACCGAGGACGCGCCGCTGCGCGGGCGCGCCGAGAGCTGCTACACGTACACCGTCATCGACACGATCGGCGGCGGCTCGTCCGAAGTGCAAAAGAACATCATCGCCAAGCGCAAGCTCGACTTGCCGAAGAACTTCTGACGCGCACCGGCATGTCGGCGCTGCGCGATCTCGTCGTCCTCGACCTGGCCAGCGTCGGGCCGGCGGCGCGTGCGTCGCGCATCCTGGCCGACTACGGGCTGCAGATCGTCAAGGTCGCGCCGGTGCAGGCCAGCAGCGCCAAGCAGGTCGACCCGGTCTTTCACGCCTACGGCGCCGGACGCGGCACGCGGCGCATGCGCGTCGACCTGAAGGCCGCGGGCGGCCGGGCGACGATCCAGCGCCTGGCCGCGCACGTCGACGTCGTCATCGAGAGCTACCGCCCGGGCGTCGCGGCACGCCTGGGCGTGGGCTGGGACGACCTGCGCGCGGCGAACCCGCGGCTCGTGTACTGCTCGACCAGCGGCTACGGCCAGCACGGCCGCTACGCCGACTGGGTGGGGCACGACATCAACTACCAGGCGCTGAGCGGCTACCTCGCGTGCACCGAGCGCAACGCCAAGGGCGTTCCGGCGCTGCCGGGCGCGACGATCGCCGACGGCGCCGGCGGCGGCATGCACGCGGCGCTGGCGATCCTGGCCGCGCTGCTCGAACGCGCGAGCACGGGCGCGGGCAAGTACCTCGACGTCTCGGTCACCGACGGCATGCTCAACCTGATGTCGCTGTACGTCGACCAGTACCTGGCGACCGGCGAGGACACCCGCCCCGGCTCGGGCGTGCTGAGCGGCAGGTACGCGTGGTACGGCATCTACGCCACGCGCGCCGGCAAGCATCCCGCGGTGGGCGCGATCGAGGGCCACTTCTTTCGCAACCTGTGCCGGCTGCTCGGGCTCGAGCAGTATGGCGAGCGCCAGTACGACGCGGCGGCGCAGCCCGAGATGCGCGCCGCCTTCGAGGCCGCGTTCGCGCGCCGCGACCGCGACGAGTGGGTCGCGCTGCTGGCGGGCGCCGACACCTGCGTGGCGCCGGTGCTGTCGATCCCCGAAGTCTGCACCGACCGCCACCTGCGCGAGCGCGGCACCTTCCGCGACGCCATCCACCCCGAGCGCGGGCGCTTCGAGCAGCTTGCGCCGCTGCTGGCCGGCTGCGCCCGCGACGCTGCGCCGCACACGGTGGCCGCTGCCGGCCACACCGACACCGACGAGGTGCTGCGTGGCGCCGGCTTCGCAGCGGCCGAAATCGCCGCCCTGCGCAGCGAAGGATGCGTCGAATGACGACGGACGACACCCTGCCCGACGCCGTGCGCCGGTTGATCGGCGTGCCGCAGTACGAGGAAACGACCGAGTTCCCGATCGAGATCGGCTACGTCTACAGCACCTGCGCCGCGGTGCACAACGGCAACCCGCTGTTCTGGGATGCCGACGTGGCCGAGGCCGTCGCCGGCGGGCGCATCGCGCCGCCGACGATGATGTCGGTGTGGTTCCGTCCCCACCACTGGGCGCCCGGCGCGAGCGAGGAGCGCAAGGCGCTGCAGGCGCACTTCGACCTCAAGGAACTGCTCGGGCTGCCCGAGGCCGTGGTGGTCTCGAACGAGGCGGTGTTCGGCGAGCCGGTGCGCCTGGGCGACACGCTCGGCACCTGCCAGATCGTGCGCTCGGTGGGCGAGCTCAAGCAGACCAAGGTCGGCCAGGGGCGCTTCTGGACCATCGACGTGCGCACGACCAACCAGCGCGGCGAGTGGGTGGGCAGCGAGACCTACAGCTTCCTCGGCTACCGCAGGCCCGCAGCATGAACGCCAACGCAGGCGCAAAGACGAGCGCGAAGATCACCCCGAGCCTGCTGCTGGACGCCGTGCAGGTCGGCACCGAGCTGCCAGCGCTCGTCCATCGGGTGAGCGCGACCACCGTCGTGCTGGGCGCGCTGGCCAGCCGCGACTGGCGTCCGATGCACCACGACAAGGACTTCGCGGTCGAGCGCAACGGGATGAAGAACATCTTCATCAACACGCCCAACAACGCGGCCTGGTTCGAGCGCTACCTCACCGACTGGAGCGGCCCCTACGGGCGCCTGGGGCGGCTCGCCTTCCAGATGAAGAAGCCGGTCTTCCCCGGCGACGAGATGCACTTCTCGGGCACCGTCAGCGCGGTCACGACCGACGAGGCCGGCTGCGGCTGGGCCGACATCGAGCTGGCGATCCACGTCGACGGCGAGCCGAGGACCGTCGGCAAGGCGCGCATGGCGATCCCGCGCGCGGCCGACGACAACCCGTGGCAGCGCAAGGGCGAGCGCTGGAAGCCCTGAGACCGCCCTGAGACCGCCCCGAGACCGCCCGCACCGGCCCTGAACGACCCGCAGCGCAGGCACACCCGCTCGCAACCATCGACGCGCAGGCGCCGCATCCTCCGAATTTCCGCCAAGAGAGTTCCCCCATGGACCTGAAGTTCACCGACGAGCAGAACATGCTGCGCGACATGGCCCGCAACCTGTGCACCGATCACAGCACGGTGGCCGTGGTGCGCAAGATGGAGAACGACCCGATCGGCGTGCCGGCCGAGCTGTGGGCGCAGATGCAGCAGACCGGGCTGCTCGGCATCCGCATCTCCGAGGCACACGGCGGCATGGGCATGAGCCTGCTCGACGCGGCGGTCGTGTTCGACGAGTTCGGCCGCCACCTGGCGCCCGGCCCGTACTTCGAGAGCAGCATCATGAGCGCAGGTGCGATCGTGCATGCCGGCGCCGGCTCGGCCCACGCCGAGCTGCTCGCGGCCATCGCCAAGGGCGAGCAGATCGTCGTGCCGGCGTGGCTCGAGCCCGAAGGCGGCTACGGCCCCGCCGGCGTGCAGGCGAAGGCCCGGCGCAGCGGCAAGGCCTATGTGCTGGACGGCGTCAAGCGCCACGTCTTCTACGCCAAGGCGGCACACAAGCTGCTCGTGCTCGCGCGCACCGGCAAGGCCGACGATGCGCTGACGCTGCTGCTGGTGGACGCCGACGCGCCGGGCCTGCACTTCGAGCAGCAGAAGACCATGGCCTCGGACACGCAGTACCGCGTGCGCTTCGACAACGTGCGCGTGCCGTTCGCGGCGCGCGTGGGCGAAGAGAACCGCGGCTGGGCGGCGTGGGAGGCGACGCTGCGCGAGGGCATCGTGCTGCTGGCCGCGTATGCCGCCGGCGGCGCCGAGCGCGCGCTCGAGATCACGGTGCAGTACTCGAAGGACCGCGAGCAGTTCGGCAAGCCGCTGGGCGCCTTCCAGGCGCTCGCGCACTACATGGCCGACGCCAGCGCGGTGGTCGACGGCGCCAAGGTCCTGGTGCTCGAGGCGGCGTGGACGCACGACAGCGGCCGCCACGACACGCGCCTGGCGCCGATGGCCAAGCTGTTCGCGTGCAAGGCGTTCCGCGACGTCACCGCGATGGCGCAGCAGGTGCACGGCGGCATCGGCTTCACGCTCGACTACGACATCCAGCTCTACTACCGCCGCGCCAAGCAGCTGCAGCTCAACTGGTGGGATGGGCGCCATCTCGAGGGGCTGATCGCCGCCGAGGTGCTCGACTCCGAAGGCCGCAGCATTCCCGACCCGTTCACGGTCTGAAGCCGAGGGCCGCACGCCGCCAGCCGCCGTTCGAGCACCGATGGGCCGACCCAACCCCGATTACGGCCGCGGCATCTTCCGCCGCCGCATCCGCGTGCGCGCCGAAGGCGCGCTGGTCGCGGTCGACCTCGAGGACAACAACCACGGCTTCCGGCTGCGCCTGCGCCACGACGGCCAGGCCGTCAGCGCAGTCGAGGTCGACTCGGTGCGCCACCCGTTCGGCACCTGCCCGGAGGCGGTGCGGCCGCTGCAGCGCATCGTCGGCCACCGCCTGGCCGACGGCGTGCAGGCGCTGCGCGAGCGGCTCGTGCCCGGCGAGCACTGCACGCACATGTTCGACATGGCGATGCTCGCCGTCGCGCACGCCGGCGGCGCCGACGAGTGCTTCGAGTACGACATCGCGGTGCACGACGAGACCGACGCGCCGGCACGCGCCGAGATCCGCCGCGACGGCGAGCTCGTGCACGCGTGGACGGTGCGCGCGCGCGAGCTGGTCGAGCCGGGCGCTCTCGCGGGCCGCCCGATGATGCGCGGCTTTCACGCCTGGGCCTCGCAGGCCTTCGCAGGCGACGCGCTCGAGGCCGCGGGCGCGCTGCAGCGCGGCTTCTTCGTCGCACAGGCGCGCCGCTACACCTTCGAGCCGCCCGCCCAGAACCCCGCCAGCGCCGACGGCATGGCGCCGGGCGCCTGCTATTCGTACGGCGCCGGCGTCGTCGAGCGCGCGTTTCGCAGCGGCGGCACGGTGCGCGACTACACGCACGCGCCCGAGCGGCTGCTGCGTTTCGAGCCCCCTTCCCCGTAGCGTTGCAGAGGCCCCGAGCGATGCCCCCAGCGTCCAGTTCACCGCGTCCGGGCGCGCTGGCCGGCTTGCGCGTGCTCGATTTCGGGCAGATGGTCTCGGCGCCGCACTGCGCGCGGCTGTTCGCCGACTTCGGCGCCGAGGTGATCAAGATCGAGCCGCCGCAGGGCGACGCCGCGCGCTCGAGCGGCCCGTACCCGGGCGACCTGCCCGATGCCGAGAAGAGCGGCCTGTTCTTCTTCCACAACACCGACAAGCTCGGCGTCACCTGCGACGTGAGCCGCCCCGAGGGGCGCGCGCTCTTCCTCGAGCTGGTGCGCAGGGCCGACGCGCTGATCGAGAACAACCTGCCGGCGCAGATGCGGCGCTGGGGCATCGACTACGCGCAGCTGGCGGCGGTGAACCCGGAGCTGGTGATGATCTCGATCACGCCGTTCGGGCAGACGGGCCCGTACAGCGAGTGGAAGGGCCACGACCTCAACGCCTACCACCTGACCGGCGCCAGCGCGCGCTACTGCGGCCGCCCGGGCGAGATGCCGCTCGAGCACGGCACGTTCTCGGCCGACTACTTCGGCTCGGTCACCGCCGCCTCGTGGGGTCTGGCCGCGGTCTACGGGCGGGCCCTGGTCGGCGGCGGGCAGCAGATCGACGTGTCGTGCGCCGAGGCCATCGCCGCGGTCTTCGTCGGCGGGCAGAACATCGGCCTCGTGGCGCAGGAAGGGCGCTGGGACTCGCGCACCGGCGTCGGCATGCCGCTGGGCGCGCCGGCCACCATCCTGCCGTGCCGCGACGGCCACGTCTGGATGCTCGCGCTCGAGCCGGGCCAGTGGAAGGGGCTGTGCAAGGTGATGGGCGACCCCGAGTGGGCCACGCTCGACATCTTCGACGACATGTACACGCGGGCGCAGAACGCCGACGTGATCTACGGCTTCATCGTCGAGTGGACGATGGCGCACGGCAAGATGGAGATCATGGAGAAGTGCCAGGCCGCGGGCTGCCCCGTGACCGCGGTCTTCACGATCGAGGAAGCGGCACGCCACCCGCACCTGCAGGCGCGCGACTACTTCGTCGAGCTCGACCATCCGGCGCTGGGCCGGGTGCGCAACCTGGGCGCGCCGTTCAAGCTGCCGGCGTGCCCGGGCGGTGCGCGCCGCGGCGCGCCGCTGCTCGGCGAGCACAACGACGAGGTCTACGGCGGCCTGCTCGGCGTGCCGGCGGACGAGCGCCGGCGCCTGCGCGCCAGCGGCGTGATCTGAACTTCGGGGACGGAGGACCGCCGCCATGGCCGCACCGCTGCCGCTGCAGGGCATCCGCGTCGTCAACTTCGGCTGGGTCTGGGCCGGCCCGGTGGTCGGCCAGACGCTGGCCTTTCTCGGCGCCGAAGTGCTGAAGATCGAGTCGCGCGCGCGCATCGACATGACGCGCAACCTGCCGCCGTTCGCCGAAGGCATCGTCGACCCGAACCGCAGCCTGTCGAACAACGCCTGCTGGGCCGGCAACGGCTCGGTCACGCTCGACCTCAAACAGGCCGAGGCGCGCGCGCTCGCGCTGCGGCTGATCGCCGAGTCCGACGTCGTGATCGAGAACTTCGGCCCCGGCGTCATGGAGCGTCTGGGCTTCGGCTACGAGGCGCTGCGCGCGGTCAAGCCCGACATCATCCTGTTCTCGATGCCGGCGGCGGGGCTGACGGGTCCGCTCGAGCACGTGCGCACCTACGGCCTGAGCCTGACCTCGCTCACCGGGCTGGACAGCCTGGTCGGCTACAAGGGCGGCGAGCCGATCCCGGTCGAAAACGCCTTCGCCGACCCGTTCGCCGGCATCTTCGGCAGCTTCGCGATCATCGTGGCGCTGAACCACCGGCGCCGCAGCGGCGAGGGCCAGCACATCGACTTCTCGCAGCAGGAGGCGGTGATGCAGATGGTCGGCCCGGCGTACATGGATTACGCCCTCAACGGCCGCTCGGGTGCACCGCTGGGCAACGAGCATCCGACGGCGGCAGCCGCGCCGCACGGCATCTTCCGCTGCCGCGGCCGCGACCGCTGGATCGCGATCGCCGTCGCGAGCGACGAGGAGTGGCGCGCGCTCGTGCGCGCGCTGGGCGCGCCGGCCTGGGCCGGCGCACCGGCTTTGTCCACGCTCGCCGGGCGGCTGGCCGCCATCGACGAGCTGCACGCGCGCCTGGGCGAGTGGACGCAAGGCTTCGACGACCGCGAGCTCGCGCAGACGCTGCAGGCGGCGGGCGTGGCCGCCAGCCCGGTGCTCAACGTCGGCGACCTGCTCGACGACCCGCACTACCGCGCGCGCGGCACCTTCGTCGAGGTCGTGCACCCGCTCGGCTTCCGTGAAACCATCTACGGCGGCTACGTGAAAATGAGCCGCGGCACGCCGGCCGTGCAGCCCGGCCCGGTCCTGGGGCGAGACAACGACCACGCCTTCCTGGACATCCTGCGCCTGCCCGAAGACGAATACCGCCGCCTGCAAGACAGCAAGGTGATCTACTGAAATCGAACCAGCGAGGAAGGACGACGATGAAATTCGCTCTTGCCACACCGGCGATGAACACCTACCCGGCGGCGATGGCGCCGTGGGAGTCGAATGCCGGCGGCGCCGAGGTCGTGCGCTACGCGCGCAAGGCCGATGCGCTCGGCTGGGACTGGCTGACGCTGTCCGAGCACCTCGTGATGCCGACCGAGATGAAGGAGATGATGGGCGCGCGCTGGTGCGAGAGCACGGCCGTGGCCGGCGTGCTGATGGGCGCCACACAGCGCATCCACATGCTGACCTACATCCTGCCGCTGCCCTACCGCCACCCGCTGCTGCTGGGCAAGCAGATCGCGACCATGGAGTTCCTGGCCGGCGGGCGCTTCACGCTGGGCACCGCGGTCGGCCACCTCGAGCGCGAGTTCGAGGCCCTGGGCATCCCGTTCAACCAGCGCGGCGCGATGACCGACGAGTACCTGCAGGCGCTGAAGGTCATCTGGACCTCGGACACCCCGAGCTTCGAAGGCAAGTTCGTGCGCTTCAAGGACGTGACGATCGAGCCCAAGCCGGTGCAAAAGCCCCATCCGCCGATCTTCATCGGCGGCAACACCAAGGCGGCGATGAAGCGCGCGGCGCAGCTCGGCGACGGCTGGATCCCGTGGCTCGTGACCGCCGCCGACCTGCCCGAGTGCATCGAGTACATGAAGAGCGTGCCCGGCTTCGAGGAGAAGGCCGACCGCTTCGAGATCCTGGTCACGACCACCGCCTACCAGGTCGACGACGTCACGCACGGCGAGACGGCCCACACCGACATCGCCGGCGACCGCGACACCGTGCTGCGCGAGGTCGAGGCGCTGCAAAAGGCCGGCGCCACGTCGGTGCAGGTGATGCCGCCGCGCGTCGAGACCTTCGAGCAGTGCCTGGAATGGATCGAGTGGTACGACCACGAGATCATCCCGCAATTCCGTTGAACGGCATATCGATCGAGGCGGCCCACCCATGAGCACCGAGCTGCGCCATCTGCAATTCCGCGTCGAGGAGCACGTCGGCGTCATCACGCTGAACCGGCCCGACAAGCTCAATGCGCTGAGCTGGGAGCTGGTCGAGGAACTCGCCCACCTGCTGCGCCGATTGCGCCTCGACGACGAGGTGCGCTGCGTCCTGCTGCACGGCGCCGGACGCTCGTTCTGCGCCGGCGGCGACGTCGACTGGATCGGCGGCGACAGCGAGCGCCCGATGCCCGGCACCTCGGCGCCCGAGCGGCCGATCCCGCGCTCGCAGCGCAAGACGCCGGGCGGCCCGTTCATGGACGTCACGCGGCAGATGGTTGCGCTCGACAAGCCGATCGTCGCCGCACTGCACGGCCACTGCATCGGCGCCGGCCTGGCCTACGCGATGGCCTGCGACCGCCGCTTCGGCGACAGCAGCGTCAAGATGGGCGCCATCTTCACCAACATCGGCATGGCGCCCGACTGCGGCCTGTCGTGGTTCCTGCCGCGCGTGGTGGGCCTGCCGACGGCGCTGATGCTGGTCGAGACCGGCAAGACCTTCAAGGCCGACGAATGCAAGTCGCTCGGCCTGCTCGACGAGCTGGTGGCCGAAGGCAAGAGCTTCGAGGCCGCGTTCGAATACGCGCGCACCGTCGCGCAGCGTGCCAGCGTGGCCGTCGACATGGCGCGCCACATGATGCTGATGGGGTTGTCGAGCACGCTCGAACAGATCCTCGACTACGAGGGTCTGGCCGGCGTCATCGTCGCCTCGACGCAGGACGCCAAGGAAGGCACGCAGGCGTTCTTCGAGAAGCGCAAGCCCGTATACCGCGGCATCTGAGCGCTGCAAGGTACGATCCCAACGACGGAGACACACACGCCATGAAACGCATCCTCCAGCTCCTCGGCCTCGCGTCACCGACCGTGCACGCCGTGGCCCCCGCACCCGGCGGCGCGCCGGGCGTGGCCGAACTGCAGCGCGAGGTCGCCGAGCTGCGGCGCGAACTGCGCACGCTGCAGGACATCGAAGCCATCAAGCGGCTCAAGCACGCGTACTTCCGCGGCATCGACAGCGCCGATCTGCCGCTGCTGGCCAGCCTGTTTCACCCCGACGTCGACGTGCACTTCGTCGGCGGCGGCTACGAGTGGGCGTTCAAGGGGCGCGAGCAGTACGTCGAGGCGATCGGCAACAGCTTCCACTCCGAGGCCGTGGCGCAGCACAACGGCCACCACCCGGAGATCACGGTGCTCTCCGAAACCGAGGCCGAAGGCATCTGGTACCTGTACGACAACTTCTGGGAGCTCAACCAGAAGATCTACACCTACGGCACCGCCTTCTATCACGACCGCTACGAGAAGGTGGACGGCCGCTGGCTGATCCGCAGCACGCACTACAAGCGCCACTACGAAGTCGTCACGAAGATGAAGGACGACCAGCCGCGCTTCACGGTGCGCTACCTGTCGAGCCACGGGCGCGTCCTGCCCAAGCCTTGACGCACGACGTTTCGACCGCCGCCGGGCCGCTGTGGCGCTGCACGGACAGCGGCAGCGGCCTGCGCGTCCCCGAGGATCCCGCATGAAACCGGCCCCGTTCGACTACCACGCCCCCGAAACCCTGGACGAAGCCGTCGGCCTGCTCGCGCGCCTGGAGCACGAGGGCCGCGACGCCAAGATCATCGCCGGCGGCCAGAGCCTGATGCCGATGCTGGCGATGCGCATCGCGCGCCCCGAGGTCCTGGTCGACCTGCGGCGGCTGCGCACGCTCGACTACATCCGCGAAGACGGCACCCACGTCGCGATCGGCGCCATGACGAGCAAGCAGGCCGCCGCCGACTCGGCGCTGGTGCGCGCCAGGCAGCCGCTCTTTCACGCCGCCACCGAACTGGTGGGTCACATCCAGATCCGCAACCGCGGCAGCGTCGGCGGCTCGTTCGCCAACGCCGACCCGGCGTCCGAATACCCGGCGATCGCGCTCGTGCTCGACATCGAGCTGGTGGCGCAGGGGCCCGGCGGGCGGCGGCGCATCGCGGCCAAGGACTTCTTCCTGTCGCTGATGACGACCAGCCTCGGCCCCTCCGACATCCTGACCGAGGTGCGGTTGCCGGCCCATCCGGGCGCGCGGCGCTGGGGCATCCAGGAGTTCGCGCGCCGCCGCGGCGATCTTGCGCTGGCCGGCGTGGCGCTCACCTACGACCTCGACGGCAGCCGCTGCCGCAACGCGCGCATCGCGGCCTTCGGCGCCGAGCCCACGCCGGTGCGCCTCGGCGCAGCGGAGAAGGTGCTCGAGGGCAAGCCGGCACAGGCAGCCACCTTCGAAGAGGCCGGGCGCGCCGCGGCGGCCGCACTCGAGGACCCGATGAGCGACATCCACGCCTCGGCCGCGCAGCGGCGCGACCTGGTGCGCACGCTCACCACGCGCGCACTGGCCGACGCGGCGGCGCGCGCGCACTGACGGCGCAGCGCACGAACGCAGAACGCACGAACGCGCGAGCGCAGAACGCACGAACGCACCCGCACCGAGGCACGAATGGACCGGCGCGCGAACGCGCGTCCGCACGCACGGAGCATCCAAGCATGACGAGCAAACAACGCATCGAGGTGACGGTCAACGGCACGCGCCACGTGCGCGAGGTCGAGCCGCGCCTCACGCTGGCCGATTTCCTGCGCCACGAGCTGCACCTGGGCGGCACGCACGTCGGCTGCGAGCACGGCATCTGCGGCGTGTGCACGGTGCTGATCGAGGGCCGCACGGCGCGCTCGTGTCTGACGCTGGCGGTGCAATGCGACGGCGCCGACGTGACCACGGTCGAGGGCCTGCGCGACCCCGAGACCGGCGCGCTGCACCCGATCCAGCAGGCCTTCGTCGACGGCCACGGCCTGCAGTGCGGCTTCTGCACCCCGGGCTTCCTGATGTCCACCGTCGAGCTGCTGCGCCGCACGCCGCAGCCGAGCGAGGAGGAGATCAAGGAGGTGCTCGGCGGCAACCTGTGCCGCTGCACGGGCTACAAGCACATCCTCGAATCGGTGCAGCTCGCGGCGCGGCGCCTCGAGACCCCGCAGGCCGGCTGAAGCGGCTGTGAACGACGATCGTCAGCGAGGCCAACGCAACATGACCTTCGAGATGCCCACCCTGCCCGAGCAGCTGCCCGGCGGCGAGCCGCGCTACGTCGGCAAGCCGGTCAACCGCGTCGAGGATCCGGCCCTCGTCGCCGGCACCGCGCAGTTCATCGACAACCTCGAGCTGCCCGGGATGCTGCATTGCGCGATCCTGCGCAGCCCGCATCCGCACGCGCGCATCGTGCGCATCGACGCCAGCGCCGCGCTCGCGCTCGAAGGCGTCGCCGCGGTCGCCACCGGCGAGGACTTCAAGCGCTGGTGCAACCCCGCCTACACGTCGCCCGAAGGCTGGGGCACGCACAGCCTGGCGGTCGACAAGGTGCGCTTCGTCGGCGAGCCGGTCGCGGCGGTGGCCGCGAGCAGCCGCTACCTGGCCGAGGACGCGATCGAGCTGATCGAGGTCGAATACGAGGAGCTGCCGGCGCTGGCCAACCCGCACGAGGCGATGGCCGAGGGCGCACCGCTCGTGTTCGAGGAGCGCGGCACGAACGTCATCCTCGACCGCACCTACACCTGGGGCGAAGTCGAGCGCGTCTTCGCCGAGGCCGCTCACGTCGTCCAGCGCCGCCTGCGCTGGAACCGCGTCGGCGCCAACCCGACCGAGACCTTCGGCTGCATCTGCCAGTGGGATCACGTCGACCACAGCCTCACCTGCTGGGGCTCGTTCCAGGTGCCCGGGTTCATGGCGCTGGCCAAGGCGACGACGATGAACCTGCCGTCGAACCGCGTGCGCGTCGTCTCGCAGCCGCAGGGCGGCGCCTTCGGCGGCAAGGGCGGGCCGCGCGGCACCGACATCGCCGCCGTCCTCTCGCGCAAGGCGCAGGGCCGTCCGGTCAAGTACATCGAGGACCGCATGGAATACCTGCTCGCCGGCGGCGGGCAGTCGTGGGACCGCTACTACGACGCCGCGCTGGCACTGAAGGCCGACGGCACGGTGAGCGGCCTGCGCGTCAAGCTCGTCGACGACCAGGGCGCCACCGCCGAGGGCTACGGCACGATCTCGGTCGCCAAGCCGCTGGCCGCGTTCACCGGCAACTACCGCATCGAGGCGGCGCAGTACGACCTCACGGTGGTGGCCACCAACCGCGCGCCGACCTTCGCCTACCGCGGCTACGGGCCGCCGCCGCACTTCCTGGTGCTCGAGTCGCTGATGGACGCCGCCGCGCGCCAGCTCGGCATCGAGCCCACCGAACTGCGCCGGCGCAACTACATCCGCCCGGAGCAGTTCCCGTACACGATCCCCAGCGGCAACGAATACGACAGCGGCAACTACGCCGGCGTGCTCGATCGCGTGCTCGAGCTCTCGGACTACCGCGCGCTGCGCGAGCAGCAGGCGGCGGCGCGCGCGCAGGGCCGCCTGGTCGGCATCAGCGTGGTGAGCACGGTCGAGCCCGGCGTCTTCGACTGGAACGCCTACGCGACGGTGGGCGTGCCCGGCGTCGGCGTGCCCGAGGGCGTCAAGGTGGGCGTCGACGTGCTCGGCAACTTCAAGGTCGCCGTCGGCTTCAACATCCAGGGCCAGGGGCAGTTCACGATCGCGGCGCAGGTGGTGGCCGACTACTTCGGCGTCGACATCGGCCTGGTGCGCGTCGCCAACGCCTCGTCCGACGTCGCGGTGCCGCACTTCGGCCAGGGCGGCAGCCGGCTCGGCGTCGCCGTCACCGGTGCGGTCATCGGCGCGTGCCGCAAGATCGAGCACAAGTTCCGTCGCGTCGTCGCCCACATCATGGGCACCGAGCCCGATCGCGTCGAGCTGCGCCGCGGGCGGCTGCAGCTCGTCGATGCGCCCGAGCACGGCATGTCGATCGCCGAAGTGGCCGGCGTGATGCTCTCGCGCACCGACATGCTGCCGCCGGGGATGGAGCCGTGCCCGGAGGCGATCTCGGTGTGGAGCGCGCCGAACCGCAACGCACCCGACGACCAGGGGCGCTGCCGCAGCTATCTCACGGCCGCCACCGCCACGCACGTGGCGATGGTCGAGATCGACCGCGACACCGGCCGCGTGACGATCCTCGGCTACTGGGTGGTCGACGACTGCGGCACGCGGCTCAACCCGGCTTCGGTCGAGGGCCAGCTCCAGGGCGGGATCGCGCAGGGCGTGGGCGCCGCGCTGTACGAGGAGTACGTGTACGACGAGCGCTGCCAGCCGCTGGTCTCGACCTTCGTCGACTACCTGATGCCGACGATCCACGAGGTGCCGATGGCGGTCAAGGACCACCTGGTGACGCCCTCGCCGGTGACGCCGCTGGGCGCCAAGGGCTGCGGCGAAGGCGCGATGCACACCACGCCGGCGACGATCCTGTGCGCGATCAACGACGCGCTGGCGCCGCTGGGCAAGGAGATCCTCGAAACCCCGGCCTCGCCGCGGCGGCTGTGGAAGCTGCTGCACGAGGACGCCGCAGCCTGAAGAGAGAGACCCCCGCACGTGTCCACCCCCGACCTGTCCACCGGCCCGCTCGCCGGGCTGCGCGTGCTCGATCTGTCGACGATGCTCGCCGGCCCCTACGCCGCCACGCTGCTCGGCGACCTCGGCGCCGATGTCATCAAGCTCGAATCGCATTACGGCGACGAGAGCCGCCACCTCGGGCCCAAGCGCGGCGACGAGCGCGGCCCCTACCTCAGCCTCAACCGCAGCAAGCGGGCGCTGGTGCTCGACCTGCAGCGCCCCGAGGCGCAGCAGGTGTTCGCGCGGCTGGCTGCCACCACCGATGTCGTCGTCACCAACATCCGCGAGCCGGCACTGAGCAAGCTCGGGCTGGACTACGAGCAGGTGCGCGTGCACAAGCCCGACATCGTCTGGATCCACGTCACCGCGTTCGGCGCCGACGGCCCCTACGCCGGACGGCCCGGCATCGACTTCCTGGCGCAGGGCTACACCGGCGTGCTCACGCTCAACGGCCACCCCGGCGACGCGCCGGTGCGCACCGGGTTCCCGGCCGTCGACGTGATGACCTCGCTGCTGGTGGCCAACGCGGCTCTGGCCGCGCTGCGCGCGCGCGATCTCACCGGCAAGGGCCAGCGCATCGAGGTCTCGCTGCTCGACGCGCTGATGCACGCGCAGGCGAGCTCGATCGGCACCTATCTGGCCACCGGCGACCGCCCGAAGAAGACCGGCAACCGCAGCCTGTACTTCGCGCCCTCGGGCGTGTACCCCACGCGCGACGGCAAGCACGTCGTGATGACGACGCCGGGCGAGAAGTTCTTCGGCAAGGTGTGCCGCGCGCTCGAGGTCGACTGGGACAGCGACCCGCGCTTTCACGACATCCATGCGCGCCTGGCCAACGAGGACGAGCTCGACCGCCTGATCGCCGAGCACACGCGCCGCTACGACCGCGCCGATCTGGTCGAGCGCCTGGTCGCCGCCGACGTGCTGACGGCGCCGATCAACGAAGTCGAGGACGTGATCGAGGATCCGCAGATCCGCCACAACCACATGATCGTCCCTGTCGAGCACCCGGAACTGGGCCGCCTCGACGTGACCGGCATCCCGATCCGCTTCCACGGCACGCCGTGCGAGGTGCGCCT
>JAFECX010000015.1 GCA_018241895.1 Pseudomonadota bacterium | reverse complement strand
GCCGCATCCGCCGCACCCGCCGCACGCGCGGCATCCGCGGAGCGCGCCGGCGACGAAGCGCGGCGCTTCGCGCCGCGCGAGCGCCTGCGCCGCTGGTGGCAGGCGCGGCTGCCGCGCACCGACACCTGGGTGCTCGGCCAGCGCAACATCTACATCCTGCCTACGCGCGCGGGCTTCGCGTTCTTGCTGACGCTGGTGGTGATGCTGGTGGCGGCGATCAACTACCAGCTCAACCTCGGCTATGCGCTCACGTTCCTGCTCGCCGGCGCCGGCCTGGTATCGATGCATCTCACGCACGGCAACCTGCGCGGCCTCACGCTGCATCTGAAGCCCGTCGCCTCGGTGTTCGCCGGCGAACCGGCGCGCCTGGAGGTGGTGCTGACCAACCCTGCTCGCGCGCGGCACGGCCTGGGCCTGCGGCCGGACGCCGCCGCCGAGGCGACCGCCTGGTGCGATGTCGATGCCGGCGGCCAGCAGACGACGCAGCTCACGCTGGTGCCGCCCGTGCGCGGCTGGCACGACGTGCCGACGCTGGTGGTGCAGACGCGCTTTCCGTTCGGCCTCTTTCGCGCCTGGAGCGTATGGCGGCCGGCCGGGCGCGTGCTCGCCTGGCCGCGCCCGGAGTCGCCCGCGCCTGCGCTGCCCGCGCCGTCGGCGGCGAGCGGCGGCCGCACGCGGCACCAGCGCAGCGACGGCGGCGAGTTCGACGGCGTGCGCCCGTGGCGGCGCGGCGACACGATGCGCCAGGTGGTGTGGAAGAAGCTGGCGCGTGCCAACGAACTGGTCAGTCGCGAGACCGCGGGCTCGGAGCGCAGCGAGCTGTGGCTCGATTGGACCGACACCGGCATTGCCGGCACCGAGGCGCGTCTTTCGCGCCTCGCGGCCTGGGTCGAAAGCGCCGAGCGCACCGGCATCGCGTGCGGCCTGCGCCTGCCGGGCCAAGAGCTGGCGCCGGGCAGCGGCGAGGCGCACCGGCGCGCTGCGCTCGATCGCCTGGCCGCCTGGGGCACGCGATGAACTCCGCGCCCGCCCTGCGCCGCGCCATGGCGTGGCAGCGCGTGCCCGTCGTGCGCGCCCTCGCTGCGCGTGGCGCGCAACTGCCGCGCGAGGCGCGCGACACGCTGTTCCTGCTCGGTGTCATCGCCGTCACGATCGCACCGCATCTGCTGCACCTGCCGTGGTGGTGCAGCGCAATGGCGATCGGCGTGCTCGGCTGGCGCGCCCGGCTGGCCGTCGGTGGCGGCGCGCTGCCCAGCCGCTGGACGGTGACGGCGCTGCTCGTGCTCGCCGCCGCGCTCACGCTGTGGGACGAGCGCACCATCCTCGGCAAGGAGGCCGGCGTCACGATGCTGGTCGTGCTGATGGCGCTCAAGACGCTCGAGCTGCGCGCGCGACGCGACGCACTGGTGGTCTTTTTCCTCGGCTTCTTCCTCGTCCTCACGCATTTCCTGTACTCGCAGACGCTGGCCATCGGCCTGTGGATGCTGCTCGCGCTGTGGGGGTTGCTCACCGCGCTCGTGCTGGCGCACATGCCCGTCGGCCGTCCCGCGCTGGCGCGTGCCGGCGCGGTGGCGCTGCGTGCGACCGCGCTCGGCGTGCCGCTGATGGCCGTGCTGTTCCTGCTCTTTCCGCGCGTCGGGCCGCTGTGGGGCCTGCCGCAGGACGCCGGCGGACGCACCGGCCTGTCCGGTTCACTGCGCCTGGGCGGGGTGGCCGAGGTCGCGCTCGACGATGCGATCGCGTTTCGCGTGCGCTTCGAGGCTCGCCCGCCGCAACCCGACCAGCTGTATTTCCGCGGCCCGGTGCTCTCCAACTTCGACGGCCGCGAGTGGACGCGCCTCGTGCCCAGCGTGCCGGCGGCCCAGCGTGCGCGCGCCGACGTGCGCCTGATCGGCGCCGCCGTCGCCTACGAAATGGTGATCGAACCGAGCCGGCTGCCGCTGCTGCCGCTGCCCGAACTCACGCCCGATCTGCCCGAGGCCGCACCGGCCGTGCCCGGCTGGCTCTTCACGCTGCGCCCGGACGTGCAATGGCAGGCCGACCGGCCGCTGGACGAACGGCTGCACCTACGCGCCCGCGCCTGGCTGCAACACCGGCACGGCCCCGCCGACGCCGTGCCCGGGTTGCGCGATCTCGTGCGCCTGCCGAGCGAGCGCAACCCGCGCACGCTGGCGTGGGCGCAGGCGCTGCACGCCGATGCGGCACTGGCCGGCGCCGACGCGCGCACGCTCGCCACCGCCGTGCTGGCGCACATCGGGCGCGACGGCTACACCTACACGCTCGAGCCCGGCCCCTACGGCAGCGATGCCGTCGACGAGTTCTGGTTCGACCGCAAGCTGGGCTTCTGCGAGCACTTCGCCACCGCCTTCGTCGTCGTGATGCGCGCCATGGGCGTGCCGGCGCGCGTCGTCACCGGCTACCAGGGCGCCGACCCCGAGGTTCAGGACGGCTGGCTCGTCGTGCGCCAGGCCAACGCCCACGCCTGGGCCGAGTACTGGCAGCCGGGCCTCGGCTGGGTACGTGCCGATCCGACGGCGGCGGTCGCCCCGGGGCGCGTGCAGGCCGGACGCAGCCTGCGGCCGCCGCCCGGCGTGGTGGCCGACACCCTGAACCGCATCGATCCGGCCCTGGCGCAACGGCTGCGCGCCGCCTGGGAGACGGTGAACAACCGCTGGAACCTGTGGGTGCTGAACTACTCGCGCGGCCGCCAGTTCGAGCTGCTGCGCGCGCTGGGCATCGAGCGCCCCGATGCCCAGACGCTGGCCACGGTGCTGGTCGGCCTGCTCGGCAGCGCTGCGCTCGGCGCCGCCGCCTGGGCCTGGTGGGACCGCCGCCGGCAGGATCCATGGCAGCGGCTGCAGCAGCGCGTGCAGCAGCGCCTCGGCGCGCTGGGCGTGCGCGTGGCCGCGCACGAGAGCGCGCTGACGCGCGCCGAGCGCGTGCGCACGACGCTGGGCGCGGCCGGCCAGGCGCTGGCCGCGCACCTCGATGCGCTGGCGCGCGGCCGCTACGGCGGGCAGGCGCTCGACCGACGGCGCTGGTGGCGGCGCTTTCGCACCTTGGCCCACGCGCGGCGCTGAAGCACGCGCGGCATGGACGCCCGTGCGGCACTGAAGCACGGGCGGCGGCAATTCCCGACCCGGACGCGAAGCGCGCCGTGCACACTGCCGATAATCGCCGCATGCGCGTCGTGACGACCCCCAGTCGACCCTGCCCAGGCGCAAGCTCGCCGGCTGCGCTCGCCCGGGCGGCGTTCGCGGCACTCGTCATGGCCGTGGGCAGCGCGACGCCGGCGTGCGCCGCGGCGGCCTTTGCCGACGCGAGCGCCGTGGCGACGGCCCGCACTCCACCTGGCAACGAGGTCGGCCGCCGCACGGCAAGACCCCGGCACGCCGTGCGGCATCCGGACGGCACACCTTTTGCGCGCCCGCAGCGCGCCGCGTTCGGCGCCTTCGCCGCCGAGCTGGCGGCACGCGAGGCGCTGCCCGTCGACTGGGTCCTGGCGCAGCTCGGCAAGGCGCAGCACGTGGCAGCGGTGCGGCGCCTCGTGATGCCGCCGCCGCCCGGGCAGCCGAAGAACTGGCAGGCGTACCGCGAACGCTTCGTCGAGCGCGGGCGCATCGATGCCGGCCTGGCGTTCTGGCGTGAAAACGCACACTGGCTCGAGCGCGCCGAAGCCGAATACGGCGTGCCGCCGCAGATCGTCGTCGCCATCATCGGCGTCGAGACGTATTACGGGCGGCTCGTCGGGCGCTTTCGCGTGCTCGACGCGCTGGCCACGCTCGCCTTCGACTTTCCGCCCGGGCGCAGCGACCGCAGCGCCTTCTTCCGCGGCGAGCTCGAGGCGTTCTTGCTGTGGTGCCGCAGCGAAGGCGTCGACGCCGCCGAGCCGCGCGGCTCGTACGCCGGGGCGATCGGGCTGCCGCAGTTCATGCCGAGCAGCACGCGCCAGTACGGCGTGGACTTCGACGGCGACGGCCACGTCGATCTGCGAGGCAGCGCAGCCGACGCGATCGGCAGCGTCGCGCGCTACCTCGCGCACTTCGGCTGGCAGCGCGGGCTGCCCGCTGCCTACGAGGTCGAGCCGCCGGACCTGCCCGCCGAGCGCGCGAGCCTGCTCGCCAGCGACATCGTGCCGCGCTTCAGCGTCGCCGAGTTCGCCGCCCACGGCGCGCGGCTGGCGGCGTCGGCGCAGGCTCACGAGGGCCCGCTGGCGCTCGTCGAACTCGACAACGGCGGCGCCGCGCCGAGCTACTACGCCGGCAGCACGAACTTCTACGCCATCACGCGCTACAACTGGTCGAGCTATTACGCGATGGCCGTCATCGCGCTGGCCCAGGCGCTCGAGCGGGCACGCTGAAGGGCGTGCGGCCGCCCGCAGTGCGCGTCAACCGCCGATCGGTCGCGTGCGTTGTGGGCCCAAGCCCGGCAGATGCCGCGGTTGCTCGCCCGACTCGGAGCACCTCGAGTCGCCCGTTGATTGCCCTCACATCATGAAGACCCTGATCTCTTCGCTCGTGCTCGCCTCGGCCTCCGCGCTCGCCTTCGCCCAGGCTCCGGCGCCCGCCGCGCCGGCCACCCCGCCGGCCGCCGAGTCCACCGCCACGCACGCGCCGGCCGCCGAGAAGGCATCGGCCAAGAAGGCCACCAAGAAGTCCCACCGTCGGGCCGCGCACAAGGCGAAGAAGGCCGCCTCCGCCTCCTGATCGGCAGATTGCGACGGCGCCCGGCCGCACGCCGGGTCCGGCTTCCAAGCGCGAAGGGTCGGTGCGAGCCGACCCTTCGGCGTTCGTGCAAGCCGGTGCGCCGCACGCACATGGCATGGCCTTCGTCCGTCGGCGCGGCGCTGCCTCAGCGCGCGGTGGCCGGATCGGGGCCTGGCACATTGCGATGGTGCCAGTAGCGGCGCCCGTCCTCGCGTGCGCAGACTTCGCGGCCGTCCGCGCCAGCCGTCCAGGCGCCGCAGCGGTCGCTGCGCACGACGACGATGCCGCGTGCGGCATAACGGGCCATCACGTCGGGCGCGGGATGGCCGAAGCGGCTGCGGTACGCGGCCTGCACGAGCGCCAGGCGCGGCGCCACCGCGTCGAGGAAGGCCGGCGTCGACGAGGTGCGGCTGCCGTGATGCGGCACGAGCAGCAGTTCGCTGCGCAGATCCGCGCCGCGCGCGACGAGCGCCGCCTCCTGCGCCGCTTCGATGTCGCCCGCGAGCAGCGCGCTGCGGCCGGCGGCCTCGACGCGCAGCACGCAGCTCAGCGCGTTGGGCTTGCGGGCGCTGCCGTAGTCGGCGCGCTGCGGATGCAGCATCTCGAAGTGCACGCCGTCCCATGACCATGACGCACCGTCCACGCAGCGCGTGTGCCGGGCGCCGCGCGCCTGGGCCAGCGCGCGCAGCGGATGATCGTCGGCGAGCGAGCTGGCGAGCTCGCGCGCCGGCAAGGCCGCCAGCAGCGACGCGGCACCACCGACGTGGTCGCTGTCGCGGTGGCTGAGCACGAGCAGGTCGACGGCACGCTCGCCGCGCGCGCGCAGCAGCGGCACCAGCACGCGCGAGCCGGCGTCGGCCTCGGCCGAATACTGCGGCCCGCTGTCGTAGACGAGCAGGTGATCGCGCGTGCGCACCAGCACCGCCGTGCCCTGACCGACATCGACGGCCACGATCTCGAACCTGCCGCGGTCCGGCCGCGGCAGCACCGGCAACAGCAGCGGCAGCACGAGCGGCAGCGCCAGCGCACGCAGGCGCCACGGCAGCGGCAGCACGGCCAGCGCGCCGCCGAGCAGCCCCGCAGCGACGGCCCAGGGCGGCGCCGCGGCCGCCGTCCACACCGCGAACGGCAGTCGCACCAGTGCCGACAGATACGTCAGCAAGGCCTGCACGCCCCACCCCGCCGGCATCCACAGCGCCGGCCAGGCCAGGCCCGCGAGCGCCAGCGGCGTGATCACCAGCGTGACGAGCGGGATCGCCACCAGGTTGGCCACGAACCCCACGACCGAGACCTGCTGGAAGAACAGCAGCGTGAGCGGCGTGAGCCCCGCCGTCGCCAGTGCCTGCGTGCGCAGCCCCGAGCGCAGCGCCGCGACCAGGCGCCGGCGGCGGCCCGCCGGGCGCAGCCGTTCGGGCGCCGCCGCGACGAGCAGCGCGACGGCGACGAACGACAGCCAGAACCCCGGCTGCATCAGCGCCCACGGGTCGAGCGCCACGACGAGCGCAGCGGCCACGAGCAGCACGAGCAGCAGCGGCCAGCGCACTCCGGCGCCGCGCAGCGCGACGACGACCGCCAGCATCCACACGGTGCGCTGCGCCGGCACGCCCCAGCCCGCGAACAGCGCATAGGCCGTGGCCACGGCGAGGCCGCCCCAGCGCCCGGCCACGCCAGCCGCAACGGCCAGCACCAGCCGTTCGCTGCGCCGCCACAGGGCGCCGATGAGGCCGGCTGCCAGCCAGGCCAGCATCGTCACGTGCAGGCCCGAGATGCTCATGAGATGCGCGACGCCGCCCAGGCGGAACAGCTCCCAGTCGTCGCGTTCGATCGCACCCTGGTCGCCGAGCGCGAGCGCCGCCAGCACGCCGGCGGCGGTGCGATCGGCGACGCGACGCTCGATCGCGTCGCGCGCCGCCTGTCGCAGGCGTTCGATGGGCGCCCCGGCGGCCTCCCCGAGCCGCAGCGCCGGCGCGCTGGCGTGCGCGCGCACGTAGCCCACGGCGCCGATGCCCTGCTCGAACAGCCACAGCTCGAGATCGAAGCCGTGCGGATTGAGCGCACCATGCGGCTGGCGCAGCCGCACCACAAGCTGCCAGCGCTGGCCGGCGCCAAGCGTCTGCGCGGGACCGCTCGGCAGCGTGTCGGCGCCGGCGCTGTCGGGGCTGCCACCGCCACCGCCACTGCCACGGGCGCTGTCGCCGTCGCGGTCATACCAGGTGAGCAAGACGCGCTGCGGCACCCGCACCAAGGCAGCGCGATGGCGCGCGCTTTCGACGTCGAAGACGAAGCGCGTGCCGTACGTCGCGACGCGCGGCATCTGCGCCACCAGTCCGGTGAGTTCGATGTCCTCCCCTTCGAGCCCGGCATCGAGGCCGTCGGCCAGGCGCCCCGCGGCACGCTCCGAGGTGACGGCGAAGCCCAGCGCCAGCGCCGCAAGTGCCGCGCTGCACAGTGCCGGGGCCACGGCGCGCCGGCGCAGCAGCGCAGCGCACACGACGCACAGGCAACCCGCTGCCGCCAGGCCGCGCACCCAGAGCGCGGGCCAAAGCTCGCTTTGCTGCATCTGCAGCGCGGCGCCCGCCAGCAGCCCCGCGGCCGGCACGGCCACCCACCACAGCGACGCGACACGGCCCGGCGCTTCCATGCCGATGCACTGTAGGCACGCGATGTAGCATCGGGCATCGTCCCCACGCGGGTCACCCATCGGGGGGTGCGCGCCGGCACGCCGGCCGGCGCGACCGCCGCCAGCCATGACCATCAACGAACACCTCGCCGCCCTCGGCATCACGCTGCCCGCGGTGGCCACGCCGGCCGCGGCCTACGTGCCGTACGTGCGCAGCGGCAACCTCGTCTTCCTGTCGGGCCACATCGCGAAGAAGGACGGCAGGCCCTGGGTCGGCCAGCTCGGCGCCACCCTCGCCACGGCCGACGGCCAGGCCGCGGCACGCGCCGTCGCCGTCGATCTGCTGGGCACGCTGCAGGCGGCTGCCGGCGGCGACCTGGGCCGCGTCAGGCGCATCGTCAAGGTCATGAGCCTGGTCAACAGCGTCGCCGGCTTCACCGAGCAGCACCTGGTGACCAACGGCTGCAGCGAGCTGCTGGTGCGGGTCTTCGGGCCCGAGATCGGCGCGCATGCGCGCAGCGCCTTCGGCGTGGCGCAGATCCCGCTGGGCGCCTGCGTCGAGATCGAGCTCGTCGCCGAGCTGCAGTGAGCCCGTGGCGTGAAGGGCGAGGCCCGTTCGCGGCCATCGCCTTGCTGTGCGCGGCGGCGGTCGCGCTGGCGCTGTACACGCAGCACGGGCTGGGCATGATGCCCTGCCCGTGGTGCGTGCTGCAGCGGCTCGTCTTCGTCGTCATCGCGCTCGTCGTGCTGCCGGCGGCGCTGCTGCCGCAGCGCGGGCTGCGCAAAGGCGGCGCGCTGCTCGCCGCGACGCTCGCCGTCGCCGGCATCGCGGCTGCGCTGTACCAGCACTTCGTCGCTGCCGCCAGCGCGAGCTGCAACCTCACGCTCGCCGACCGCATCTTGAGCGCCAGCGGCCTGGACGAAGCCTGGCCGCAGGTCTTCGCGCCCTGGGCCAGCTGCGCCGATGCCGCGGTGCGGCTGCTTGGCGTGCCGTACGAGTTCTACAGCCTGGCGTTGTTCGTGGCCGTCGCGCTCGCCGCTGCGTGGCTGCTGCGCGGACGCTGACGCCGCCGGCGCGGCTGCCGCGGCAACTGCGGCAAGCGGCGCAAGCCGCGCACCGTCAGCGCAGCCCGGCGTTGATCTTTTCGAGCGCCGCCGCGCCGGGACACAGCTCGGCAACGTCCAGCGTGTTCAGCGGCTGGCGCACCGTCCCGAGGTGCCGATGCAGGTCGCCCGCCGCCGGGTCGACGTACAGCAGCCCGGTCGCCAGCTCGCCGCGCGCGTACAGCTTCTGCACGAGAGTGAGCGCGGCCACGCGATCGGTGGGGTCGTGCTCGGCATGCAGCTTGCGCAGCCGCATGACGCTGCCGTCGGGCTGCGGCAGCTCGAGCACCTCGCCGGGCCCGGGAGCGGCCTTGATCTCCGGCGCCAGATCGATGAAGTCGACGCGGCTCACGGCCTCGTTGTGCTCGCGCACGTAGTCGTAGCTGCGCGTGCTGCCCGGGTGGTTGTTGAAGGCGACGCAGGGGCTGATGACGTCGAGCAGCGCCGCGCCGCCGTGGCCGATGGCGCCCTTGACGAGCGGCACCAGCTGCGCCTTGTCGCCCGAGAAGCTGCGCGCGACGTAGGTGGCGCCCAGCTGCAGCGCCAGGCCCACCATGTCGATCGCGTTGTCGGTGTTGACGACGCCCTTCTTGCTCTTGCTGCCGCGGTCGGCGGTGGCGCTGAACTGGCCCTTGGTCAGGCCGTACACGCCGTTGTTCTCGACGATGTAGACCATGCGCACGCCGCGGCGCAGCGAGTGCGCGAACTGGCCCAGGCCGATCGAGGCCGAGTCGCCGTCGCCGCTGACGCCCAGGTACAACAGCTCGCGGTTGGCCAGCGCCGCGCCGGTGAGCACGCTCGGCATGCGCCCGTGCACGCTGTTGAAGCCGTGGCTGGCGCCGAGGAAGTAGTCGGGCGTCTTGCTCGAGCAGCCGATGCCCGACAGCTTGGCCACGCGGTGCGGCTCGATGTCGAGCTCCCAGCACGCCTGCACGATGGCCGCGCTGATGCTGTCGTGGCCGCAGCCGGCGCACAGCGTGCTGACCTTGCCTTCGTAGTCGCGCCGCGTGTAGCCGACTTCGTTGCGCTCGAGCGTCGGATGGTGCAGCCGGGGCTTGGCGATGTAGGTCACTTGGCGTGCTCCTGGCGATGCGTGCGCGGCGCCACCGCCAGCGCGTGCACCTGCTTGGTGATGGTCTGCGTGACGAAGCGCGCCGTGATCGGCGTGCCGTCGAAGTGCAGGATCGGCACCAGGCGCAGCGGATCGAACTCGAGCTCGTTGACGAGCAGCGTGCGCATCTGCGCGTCGCGGTTCTGCTCGACGACGAAGACGTGGTCGTGCGACTCGACGAACTCGGCCACGCTGGGCGGGAACGGGAACGCGCGCAGCCGCATCGCGTCGAGGTGGATGCCGTCGGCGGCCAGCGCCTCCAGCGCCTCGTCCATCGCCGCGCCGGTGCTGCCGAAGTAGACGACGCCCAGGCGCGTCTTGCGCCCGGCCGCGCGCACCTGCGGCGCCGGCACCAGCGTGGCGGCGGTCTGGAACTTCTTCAGCAGCCGCTCGACGTTGTAGACGTAGTCGGGCCCGGCCTCGCTGTAGCGCGCGTAGGGGTCGCGCGTCGTGCCGCGCGTGAAGTAGCTGCCCTTCGTGGGGTGCGTGCCGGGCAGCGTGCGCCACGGGATGCCGTCGCCGTCGACGTCCTTGTAGCGGCCGAAGTCGCGGCCGGCCTCGAGCTCGGCCGCCGTCATGACCTTGCCGCGGTCGTAGCGGCGGCCCTCGGCCCACGCAAAGGGTGCGCTCAGGCGCTGGTTCATGCCGATGTCCAGGTCGGTCATCACGAACACCGGCGTCTGCAGCCGGTCGGCCAGGTCGAGCGCGGTGGCGGCGAACTCGAAGCACTCGTGCGGATCCTCGGGCAGCAGCAGCACATGCTTGGTGTCGCCGTGGCTGGCGTAGGCGCTGCTCACGAGGTCGGCCTGCTGCGTGCGCGTGGGCATGCCGGTGCTCGGGCCGCCGCGCTGCACGTCGATGATCGTGACCGGGATCTCGGCGAAGTAGGCCAGCCCGATGAACTCGGTCATCAGGCTCACGCCGGGGCCCGAGGTGGCGGTGAAGGCGCGCGCGCCGTTCCAGCCCGCGCCCACCACCATGCCGATCGAGGCGATCTCGTCCTCGGCCTGCACGATGGCGTAGCGCGCCTCGCCCGTGTCCGGGTCGTGGCGCAGCTTCTTGCAGTACGAGGCGAACATCTCCGCCACCGACGAGCTGGGCGTGATCGGGTACCAGGCGCACACGGTGGCGCCGCCGTACACGCAGCCCAGCGCGGCGGCGCTGTTGCCGTCGACGAAGATGCGCTCGCCGACGGCATTCGAGCGCCGCACGCGCAGGCCCACGCCGGGGTGCCTGGGCGGCGACAGGTGCTCGCGCACGAAGCTCGCGCCCGACTGCAGGGCGCGGATGTTGCTCTCGAGCAGCCGCTCCTTGCCGCGGTACTGCTCGCCGAGCAGTTTCTCGACCACCGCCAGGTCGACGTCCATCAGCACCGCGAGCGCCCCCAGCACCATGATGTTCTTGAACAGCGTGCGCTGGCGTGGGTCTTCGTAGGTCGCGTTGCAGATCGCCGTCACCGGCATGCCGATCACGGTGAGGTCGTCGCGGAACGCCGACCTGGGCATCGGCCGCGTGCTGTCGTAGAAGAGGTAGCCGCCGGAGTCGACCTCGGCCACGTCGCGCTCCCAGGTCTGCGGGTTCATCGCCACCATCATGTCGACGCCGCCGCGCCGCCCGAGCCAGCCGCGCTCGCTCACGCGCACCTCGTACCAGGTGGGCAGGCCCTGGATGTTGCTCGGGAAGATGTTGCGCGGGCTCACCGGCACGCCCATGCGCAGGATGCTCTTGGCCAGCAGCTCGTTGGCGCTGGCCGATCCCGAGCCGTTGATGTTGGCGAACTTGACGACGAAGTCGTTCACCGCCTCGATGCGCTTGATGATCATGCGGCTTTCTCCTGCGCCTTGCGCACCGGCCCGAGATCGCGGCTCGCCGGGCCCGCCTTGGCGGTGATGAAGGTGAACTTCTGCATGTCCCAGGCGCCGGTCGGGCAGCGCTCGGCACACAGGCCGCAGTGCAGGCACACGTCCTCGTCCTTGACCATCACGCGGCCGGTCTTCAGGGTGCCGCTGACGTACAGCGCCTGATCGCGGTTCCCGGCCGGCGCCTCGAGCCGGGCGCGCAGATCGTCCTCGTCGCCGTTGGCGGTGTAGGTGATGCAGTCCATCGGGCAGATGTCGACGCAGGCGTCGCACTCGATGCACAGCTTGTCGGTGAACACCGTCTGCACGTCGCAGTTCAGGCAGCGCTCGGCCTCCTTGAACGCGGTCTCGAGATCGAAGCCGAGCTCGACCTCGACGCTCATGCTCGCGAGCGTCCTGTCCTTGCTCGCCCACGGCACCTTGAAGCGCGCATCCTCGGTCGGCGCGTTGTCGTAGCTCCACTCGTGGATGCCCATCTTCTGCGACACGAGATTGGTGTACGGCGGCGGGCGCCGGCGCACGTCCTCGCCGTGGCAGTGGCGGTCGATCGACACCGCCGCCTCGTGCCCGTGCGCGACCGCGGTAATGATGTTCTTGGGGCCGAAGGCCGCGTCGCCGCCGAAGAAGACGCGCGGCACGCTGGCCTGGAAGGTGGTCTGGTCGAGCACCGGCATGCCCCACTCGTCGAACGCGATGCCGGCGTCGCGCTCGATCCACGGGAAGGCGTTCTCCTGCCCCACCGCCACCAGCACCTCGTCGCACCCGAAGACCACGTCGGGCTCGCCGGTCGGCACCAGCGTGCGCCGGCCCTGCTCGTCGTAGACCGAGCGCACGCGCTCGAAGCACATCGCCACCAGCCTGCCGCCTTCGTGCACGAAGGCCTTCGGGCTGTGGCACGCAAGGATCGGGATGCCTTCGTGCTCGGCGTCCTCCTTCTCCCACGGCGAGGCCTTCATGTCCTCGTAGGTGCTGCGCACGACGACCTTCACGTCGTCGGCGCCGAGGCGGCGCGCGCTGCGGCAGCAGTCCATCGCCGTGTTGCCGCCGCCGAGCACGATGACGCGCTTGCCGACCCGCTTGACGTGCCCGAAGTAGACCGAGGCCAGCCAGTCCAGGCCGATGTGGATCTGCGCCGCCGCCTCGTCGCGGCCGGGCAGCCGCAGGTCGCGCCCGCGCGGCGCGCCGCTGCCGACGAACACCGCGTCCCAGTCCTCGGCCAGCAGCGCCTTCATCGAGTCGATGCGTTGGCCCGGGCGGAAGTCGACGCCGAGGCGGAAGATCCAGTCGACCTCCTCGTCGATCACCTCCTCGGGCAGCCGGAAGCGCGGCACCTGCGTGCGCATGAAGCCGCCGGCCTTCTTCTCGCCGTCGAACACCGTCACCGCGTAGCCCTGGCTGGCGAGGTCGCGCGCCACCGTGAGCGAGGCCGGGCCGGCACCGACGCAGGCCACCCTCTTGCCATTGCGCTGATGCCGGGGCACCGGCAGCGGCATCATCGCGCGCACGTCACCGCCCTTGTGATCGGCAGCCACGCGCTTCAGGCGGCAGATCGCCACCGGCTCGGGGCGCTCGAGGTTCTTCTCCTCGACGCGGCTGCGCCGGCACGCCGGCTCGCACGGGCGGTCGCAGGTGCGCCCCAGGATGCCGGGAAAGACGTTGCTCACCCAGTTGACCATGTAGGCCTGGTCGTAGCGGCCCTGGGCGATGAGGCGGATGTACTCGGGCACGGGCGTGTGCGAGGGGCAGGCCCATTGGCAATCCACGACCTTGTGGAAATAGGCCGGGTCGTTCGCGTTCGTCGGTTGCACGGGGTCTCCTTGCCGCGCCGGCGGGCGGCGCGCGCCGCGGCGGCGGCGCGGCTCTCGGCTATGGGCTCGGTCTCGATAGGGCGCGCAGTCTAGCGCGCGGGTCGCGCGGGCACGCGAGCGGCCGCCGAGTACCCGCACGCGATCAGGGCAGCACGCGCAAGGCCTTCACGAAGCCGGCCACCTTGTGGCCCTTGCGCGCGCGTCGGCCCGCGTGCCCGGCCAGCGCCGCCGCGCCGAGCACCTCCTCCTTGGGCCTGCCGCCGCGGCCGGTGCCCTGCACGCGCAGCGTGGCGCCACAGCTTGCGACCGAGACCACCGGCGCGGCCGCATCGACCGCCATCAGCGTCAGCCCGCGCCCGCCGCTGGGCTGCAGCTTCAGCTGCGCGAGCGCAAAGACGAGCAGCCGGCCGTCCAGCGCCAGGCAGGCCACCTGCGTGTGGCCGGCCGCCACCACGGCCGGCGGCAGCACGTGCTCGCCGGCCTCCAGTGACAGGAAGCTCTTGCCGCCGCGGTTGCGCCCCTGCAGGTCGCCCGCGCGCGCCAGCAGGCCGAAGCCGCCGCTGTGGGCCAGCAGCAGCGTCGTCTCGGCCGCGCCGGCGAAGTAGTGCACCGGCTGCGTGCCGGATTCGACATCGACGAGCGTCGTGATCGGCTGGCCGTCGCCGCGCCCGCCGGGCAGCGCCGACACGGCCACGCTGTACGCGCGGCCGTTGCTGCCCAGCACCACCAGTGCGTCGACGCTGCGGCAGGCGAACGTGCCATAGAGCGCGTCGCCCGGCTTGAACTGCAGCGCGCCGGCGTCGATCTCGTGACCCTTCAACGCGCGCACCCAGCCCTTCGTGCTCGCGACCACCGTCACCGGTTCGTCGACGACCCTGATCTCGGCGACCGCCCTCTTCTCCTCCTGCACCAGCGTGCGCCGCGCGTCGCCGAAGGCCTTGGCGTCGGCCTCGATCTCGCGCGCCACCGTGCGCCCGAGCGCCGCCGGGCTGCCGAGGATGTCCTCGAGCCGGCCTTGCTCGGCGCGCAGATCCTTCAGTTCCTGCTCGATCTTGATGGCTTCCAGGCGCGCCAGCTGGCGCAGGCGGATCTCGAGGATGTCCTCGGCCTGCCGCTCGCTGAGCCCGAAGCGCTCGACGAGCGCCGGCTTCGGTTCGTCGCTGGCGCGGATGATGCGGATCACCTCGTCGATGTTCAGCAGCACGAGCTGCCGGCCTTCGAGCACGTGGATGCGCTCGAGCACCCTGGCCAGGCGATGCCGCGGGCGCCGCTCCACGGTGACGAGGCGGAAGTCGAGCCACTCGCGCAGGATCGTGCGCAGGCCCTTTTGCACCGGGCGGCCGTCGCGCCCGACCATCGTGAGGTTGAGCGGCACGCTGCTCTCGAGGCTGGTGTGCGCGAGCAGCGTCGTCGCCAGCTCGGCGGGCTCCACGCTGCGGCTGCGCGGCTCGAACACCAGGCGCACCGGTGCGTCCTTGCTGCTCTCGTCGCGCACCGCGTCGAGCACGGCCAGCACGGCCGCCTTGAGCTGCACCTGCTCCTGCGCGAGCGCCTTCTTGCCGGTCTTGACCTTGGGGTTCGTCAGCTCCTCGACCTCTTCGAGCACCCTGGCCGCGCTGGCGCCGGGCGGCAGCTCGGTGACGACGAGCTGCCACTGGCCGCGCGCCAGCTCCTCGATGCTCCAGCGGGCACGCACCTTCAGGCTGCCGCGGCCACAGCGGTAGGCCTCGCGGATGTCGGCGGAGGCGCTGATGATCTGGCCGCCGCCGGGAAAGTCGGGCGCCGGCAGCAGCGCGTGCAGTTCCTCGTCGGCGAGGCGGTCGTCCTTCAGCAGCGCCACCGCCGCCGCGGCCACCTCGCGCAGGTTGTGGCTCGGGATCTCGGTGGCCAGGCCGACCGCGATGCCCGATGCGCCGTTGAGCAGCACGAACGGCAGCCGCGCCGGCAGTTGCCTGGGCTCCTCGGTGCTGCCGTCGTAGTTGGGCTGGAAGTCGACCGTGCCCTCGTCGATCTCGTCGAGCACGAGGCGTGCGATCGGCGCCAGCCGCGCCTCGGTGTAGCGCATCGCCGCCGCGCCGTCGCCGTCGCGGCTGCCGAAGTTGCCCTGGCCGTCGACGAGCGGATAGCGCTGGCTGAAGCCCTGCGCCATGCGCACCAGCGCGTCGTAGGCCGCGGTGTCGCCGTGCGGGTGGTAGCGGCCGAGCACGTCGCCGACGACGCGCGCGCTCTTGACCGGCTTGGCACCGGAGGCGCCGCTGTACGACAGGCCCATGCGGTGCATCGCGTACAGGATGCGCCGCTGCACGGGCTTGTTGCCGTCGCACAGGTCGGGCAGCGCGCGGCCCTTGACGACGGACAGCGCGTATTCGAGGTAGGCGCGCTGCGCGTAGTCGGCCAGCGGCAGCCTCTCGGCCGGATCGGCCGGATCGGCGGGCGGGGGGTCGAACAGGTCAGGCATGGCAAAGACGTTGCGCCGCCCGCTCAATGGGCGCCGTGGCACTTCTTGTACTTGCGGCCGCTGCCGCAGGGGCAGGGATCGTTGCGGCCGATCTTCGGCGCATCGCGCACGATGGTCGTCGGCGCCGGATGCTCGCGCTGCGTCCCGATCACCTCACCGAAGTCCCCGTCGTCGGCGTCGCTCCCGTCGCCTTCCTCGGCTTCGGAGTAGCCGGCCCACCAGCGGAACTCGGCCTCGACGTCGGTGATGTAGCCGCGTCGATGCGAGCGCAGCATCTGCAGCCGCTGCCCGTGCGTGCGCGCGAATTCCTGCTCGAAGAAGGCGCGGTCGATCGTCCGCTCGTCGACCAGTCCGGCATCGAACCACTCGCGCACGCGTGCGGCCAGCCGGTGCGAGCCGACATCGCAGGCCAGGCCGGCGATGTCGTCGATCATCTCGATGGCGTGCGGCTCACGCGGTCGGGCCGCGAGCCGCTCGGCATCGCGCGCGCCGAGCTCGAGCAGCAGGTCTTCCAGAGGCGCGAGCGCGGCGTCGCCTTCCACGACCCGGATCTGCCAGGCCTCGAGCAGCGCCATGCGCACCCAGGGCGAGACGCTCTCGGCGCGCACCGTCTCGGCCAGCGGCGCCAGGTCGCCGTCGCACACGCTGGCCAATGCGCGACCGTACGTCTCGTGCAGCGCATCGCCGAGCATGTCGTCCAGCACCTCGAACGGCAGCCGCGCCCAGGCCAGCAGCGGGCGCCAGGCACGCGTGTCGCGCCAGCATGCGAGCAGCACCATCGCGAAGTGGTGAAACGTGTAGTCACCGTCGCGCGCCGGCTCGGGGTCGCGCGCCACGTCTTCGAGCACCTGCAGCAGCCAGGGGGCCACCGTCTCGCGCTGCCGGTGTGCGAGCGCCACCGCTGCGCCCGGAAACGGCCGCTGGAAGAACTCGAAGGCCGCGCGCAACTCCTCCCGCAGACCCCCCGCCTGGAGCGGCTGCAACCGGTCGCTGCGGCCGCGCCAGTAGTGCCGCAGCGCCGGCAGCAGGGCCTCGATCTCGGCCGCCGATGCGTCGGCGCGGCGCAGCCGTTCCAACCATTGCGGATGCTCGGCCTCGAGCGGCGCCCAGTCGTCGGGCGCCAGTTCGATGCCCCGCAGCACGCCAGCGCAAAAGCTCGCCACCGCCTGCGCGCCGGCGCCGCGGAACGACGGCGCGAAGGCCGCGTCCTCTGCGGCAGCGGGGCCCAGCGCCTGCGCAATCTCGTTGTAGGCCCGCATCAGCGCGCCCATCGTCGCGTTCGCCTGCTCGAGATCGGCGAACTCGGGCGCCCGCCAGCCCTCCTCGCGATCCCACACCCACCCCAGCCAGACCGCCGGCGAGATGACCCGCGGCCCGAGCACGAGGGCGCAGGCCAGGCCCTCGAAACTGTGCAGGTCCATCGCGCGCGCTGCGAGCGCAGGCGCGGCGAGCACCGCTTCGAGGTCGGATGGGGGTTGGCGATGCATGGCGATCTGGCGGGAAATGCCGGCAGCGCCGGCGCAGCGTGCGGACGCTTCGGCACCATTCTGCGCGTGCCTGCGCGTGCCGGGTCGCCGGGGGACGCCCGGGCCCGAGAAGTGCATTGTCACCCTGCGGCGACCGGCCCCGGTGCGCCGGCGCGCGCACCAGGCCGAGGGGCGGGCGGACGCGGCCGCGCAACGAGGGCGCCGCCAGGCGCCGCACGCCCGCTACGAGGTGAGCATCTTCAGCGCCTGTCCGATGGAGCCGGGCGCGACGACCGCCATGAAGGCGAGTCCGGCGAGCGCACCGGCGATGTGGGCATCGTGGTTCACGCGTCCGTGCTGCGTGCGGCTGGCGATCACGCTGAAGGCCAGATAGCCCAGCGCAAAGAGTGGCGCGGGGATCGGCACCGGCAGCGGCAGCACGAAGATCGACGAGCCGGGAAACACGACGACCGAGGCGAACAGCACCGCCAGGATCGCGCCCGACGCGCCCAGGCTGGCGTAGCCGGGCTGCCGGCGGTGCAGCCACCAGGTCGCGACACTGCCCGCGAGCAGCCCGATTGCATAGAGCGCGACGAAGCGCGCGCTGCCCAGGTGCCGCTCGAGATCGAAGCCGAAGGCCCAGAACGTGAAGCTGTTGAACACCAGGTGCGCGAAGTCGGCGTGGATGAAGCCACTGGTGAGCAGCGTGTGGAAGTCGCGTCGCTGCGCGAGCCCGTACGGACGCAGCAGGTTGCGCTCGACGATCGCCGGCCACACGCGCAGGCCGAGCACGCCGACGCCGAGGATCGCGGCAAGCAGCAGCGCCGAGGCCGGCGCGCCGTGCGCAAGGCGTGCGAGGCTGTCCATGGCGCGACTCTACGATCCTGGCGCCCGCGCGCGGCTGCGATGCCGGGGCGCGCGCCGCATCCTCGGTCGAGCCGCTCGTCGGCGTCGGCGTCGGCGTCGCCCGCGTCGTCGGGCCGTCGATGCCGCGCCACGCGCCCGACCGTCGATGCCGCATTGCGCGCGCGGCCATCGGTGCCGCGCTACGCGCGCGGGTGGTGCGCCGCCTGCACGGCGAGGTGGGTGTGCGCCAGATGCACCAGATCCATCGCCAGGCCGGCGGCGCGGCCGCGCACGGCCAGCGCACCGAGGATGTGATCGTGCTCGGTGCGCCGCCCCGATTCCAGATCGCGCAGCATCGAGGCCGCGATCGGCGAGCCGGCCTGGGTCAGCACCTGTGCCGCCCGAGCGCGCGCCTCGGCGCCGATGGGATGCCCGTTCGCGCCGGCCACGGCGCAGCATTCGGCGTACATGCGCAAGGCCAGTTCCGCGCCGTGCGGCGTGGCAACGATCTCGCCGACCGGACCGCGGCACAGCGTCGTCATGGCGGCCAGCGCCGCGAGAAAGGTCCACTTGTCCCACATCGCCTGCTCGATGTCGTCGACGAGCGCGCAGTCGAACGGCGCGGCGGCGCACAGGGCGGCGAAGGCGTGCGCCTGGGCGGCGTGGGCCGCATCGCGCGCGCCGAGCGTCAGGCGATGGAAGTCGGCGAGTTCGCGCACCGCGCCGCCGGCCGTGAGCGTCGTCGAGATCTGGGCCACGCCCCCCATGACCCGTGCGCGGCCGCAGCGACGGTCGAGGAGGTCGAGGTGGTCGAAGCCGTTGAGCAGCGGCAGCAGCACCGCGGCGCCCAGCGCGCCTTCGAGCGAGGCGAGCGCATCGTCGAGGTCGTACGCCTTGGGGGCGAGCACGATCAGGTCGTAGACGGGCGTCACGCTCGCGGCCGTGACCGTCGCCGGTCGCACCGTGAAGTCGCCGCCGGGCGTCTCGATGCGCAGGCCCTGCGCGTCGACGAGCGCCTTGCGCCGCGCACGCAGCAAGAAGGTCAGATCGGCACCGCTGCGCAGCAACTGCGCGCCGAAGTAGCCGCCGATGCCGCCGGCGCCAAGAACGAGGATCTTCATCGGCAATGCTCCCGATCGGCCCGGGCCACGCCCGGGCTCAGCACCCGATGCCGTAGTACTCGCGCGCGTACTGGCGCACCATGCGCGCGGCGTTGAAGCGCGCGCCGTTGCTCGTCAGGCTGCGCCGCATCATCGCCACCCAGCGCTGCGGGATGCCGTCGCTGTCGCGCTCGTGGAACATGGGCACGATCTCGCGTTCGAGCAGGTCGAACAGCGCGCCCGCGTCGCGCCAGTCCTGCGCGCCGTGGTCGCCGTCGACGCTGCCGTCGACCGCCCAGCCGTTGCTGCCGTCGTAGCCCTCGGCCCACCAGCCGTCGAGCACCGACAACTGCAGTCCGCCGCACAGCGCCGACTTCATGCCGCTCGTGCCGCTGGCTTCGAGCGGCGGGCGCGGCACGTTGACCCAGACGTCGCAGCCACCGACCAGCTGCGCGGCGAGCTCGATGTCGTAGTCCTCGAGAAACGCCGCGCGCCCGGCGACGATGGGCGAGCGCTTGAGCTCGAACAGGCGCTGCACGGTCTCCTTGCCGGGGCCGTCGTCGGGATGCGCCTTGCCGGCAAAGACGAACTGCAGCGCACGCTCGCCGCTGAGCAGCCCGAGCGCGCGCTCGGGCATCAGGCCGACCAGATGCAGCCGCTTGTAGGTGGCCAGCCGGCGCGCGAAGCCGATCGTCAGCCGCTCGGGGTCGAAGCCGTGCGCGCCGGCCGAGGCGTAGGTGAGCGGATCGCCACGACGCAGCCGGTCGCCGATCGAGCGGCGGCGGATCATCTCGACCAGCTCCGAGCGCGCCTCGGCGCGCGCCGCCCACAGCTCGGCGGCGGGGATGCCTGCCACCGGCAGCCAGGTCTCGGCGCGGTCGGCACGCGCGAGCCAGCCCGCACCGAGGTGGCGATCGAGCACGCGGCGCATCGGCGCGCACAGCCACGACGGCACGTGCACGCCGTTGGTGACGTGGCCGATCGGCACACCCTCCACGGCGCGGCCCGGGAACAGCGGCTGCCACATGGCACGCGCCACCTGCCCGTGGCGCCGGCTCACCGCGTTGGCCGCGCGGCTCGTGCGCAGCGCCAGCGGCGTCATGCCCGAGGGCTGGGCGGTGTCGCCCGGATCGACGCGGCCCAGCGCCAGGAAGGCCTCGCGGCCGCCGGCCAGTCCGCTCGCGTCGGCGATGCGGCCGAGCATCGTCAGCACCAGCTCGCGCGTGTACGACTCGTTGCCGGCCCGCACCGGCGTGTGCGTCGTGAAGATCACGCGCTCACGCACGCGCCGCCAGGCTTCGTCCTCGCCCAGGCCGCGCGCGCGCTCGCGCGCGAACAGCTCGAACACGCCGAGCGCGGGGTGCCCTTCGTTGAGGTGGTAGACCGACGGCTCGATGCCCAGCGCCGCGAGCAGCCGCACCGCGCCGATGCCCAGCACCGCATACTGCGCCAGGCGGATCGCACGGTTGCTCTCGTACAGCCGCGCCGTGGTCCAGCGTCCGATCTCGCTGTTGCCCGCGACGTCGGTATCCAGCAGGAACAGCGGGATGCGGCCGACGTCGACGCGCCAGGCCTGCACGATCAGCTCCTCGTCGTTGACCGGCACGCGCAGCGTCAGCGGCTGGCCATCGGGGCCGCTGAGCCGGGCGCAGGGCAGCCGGTCCGCGGCCGCGTCGATCCAGTACTCGTGCTGCATTCCGCTGGCGTCGATGCGCTGGTGGAAGTAGCCGTTGCGGTACAGCAGGCCGACACCGACCATCGGCAACGCCAGGTCCGAGGCCTGCTTCAGGATGTCACCCGCGAGGACGCCCAGGCCGCCCGAGTAGATCGGCAACGACGCGTGGATGCCGAACTCGGCGCACACGAAGGCCACCGGGGCCTGCGCATCGCCCGCGGGCGCGCGCGTGCGCTCGGCCTGCAGTTGCGCCGCCAGCGCGGCGATGCGCTCGCACAGTGCGGCGTCGGCAGCCGCACGTTCGATCGCCTTGCGCGGCGCCTCGGTCAGCAGGCGCAGCGGGTTGCCGCCGGTGCGTGCCCAATGCGCGGCGTCGACGGCGCGGAAGACGGCGGCGCCGTCGCCCGACCAGCACCAGCGGTAGTCGTACGCCACGCGCGCCAGTGGCTGCAGCGGCGCCGGCAGCGTCGACGCGAGATCGGACACCGCGTTCTCGATATCCCGCAACCCTGCGTCCATCACCGCCACCCCCTCGTGCCCGTGGTCGACCGATCGCACCGAGCATAGCAAGCCGCTGCGAGCCCGGTGGCGACCGTCGCCCTGTCGGGCACCGCGGCGGCTTCGGGCGCCGCGCCGCTCATGCCTCAGCGCAGACCCTCGCATCCCAGCGCGCAGCGCGCCTGGTACTCGCGATCGAGCATGCTCATGACGACCAGCGAGTCGTAGCCGGCCGCGTCGTCCATGCCGGTGATGCGCACGCTCTCGCGCAGCCGGCCCTCCTCGACGAAGCCCTCGCTCGCATAGAGCGCGAGCGCGCGCCTGTCGAGCGATTTCACGTCGAGCCAGAAGCGGTGCGCATGCAAGTCGCCGAAGGCCATGCGCTTGAGCAGGCGCACGCAGGCGCGGCCCAGCCCGTGCCCCTGGCCTTCGCGCTGCAGCACGATGCGCTTGAGCTCGACGCTGCGGTGCGGATTGCGGCAACCCTGCAGGATGACGAAGCCGTCGCGCGAGCCGCTGGCGCGGTTGTCGCCGGCCTCGACGACGAAGTGCCTGAAGTCGGGGATGCGCAGCGCCGCCTCGTGCTGCGTGCGCTCCCACGGCGTGATGAAGGGCAGGTTGCGGCTGTCGGTCTCGATCCGGATCACGTCGTCCAGGTCGGAGAGCATCGTCGGGCGCAGGCGCAGCGGCGGCGGGGCGGGGTCGGGCAGCGTCACGCGGCCATTTTGCGCGCCTGCGTTAGCATCGCGCCCGTCACTGGGGAGTAGCCGCCCTGCGCCACGCAGGGGTCCGCGTCAACACACTTGGCCTTCGGGCCATGGCGCGGACAGCTCCGAACGCCTGGCCAGACCTTTGACCGCACAGCCTCCGGTTCGGGCCGGGGACGCTGTGAGGTCATCGGTACGTCGTCGGCCCGTCGGAGACTGCCTTGGAAGCATTCCTCGTGTCGGCCGGCGTCGTCGCGCTCGGCGAGATGGGCGACAAGACCCAGTTGCTGGCCATCGTGCTCGCCACCATGTTCCGCCGGCCGTGGCCGATCGCCGCCGGCATCCTCGTCGCCACGCTGGTCAATCACACAGCGGCGGGCGCGCTCGGCGCATGGGTGGCGCATGCGCTCGGCCCCGACGTGTTGCGCTGGGCGATCGGCACGTCCTTCCTCGCCATGGCCGCCTGGATGCTGATCCCCGACAAGTTCGACGAGGACAGTGCCGCACGCCGCCGGCGCTTCGGCATCTTCGGCACGACGGTGATCGCCTTCTTCCTCGCCGAGATGGGCGACAAGACGCAGATCGCCACCGTGGCGCTGGCCGCCCGCTACGCCGACGTGGTGCCGGTCGTGCTGGGCACCACGGCGGGCATGATGCTCGCCGATGTGCCGGCGGTCTTCCTGGGCGACAGGATCGCGCGCAAGGTCTCGATGCCGCTGCTGCACGGCATCGCCGCCGCCGTCTTCGCCGTGCTGGGCGTGCTGACGCTGCTCAACCTCGGCGATGTCTTCTGATCAGACGTCGACCTCGACCGTGTCGCCGTGCCGCTCCATCAGCTCGCGCCGCGCGGCCGCTTCGCCCTTGCCCATCAGCTGCGTCAGCACGCGCGCCGTGGCCTCGAAGCCGCCGCCCTCGGCCGCGCCCCAGCCCACCGGCAGCAGCCGCCGCGTCTCGGGGTTGAGCGTGGTCTCCCACAGCTGCTCGGCGTTCATTTCGCCCAGGCCCTTGAAGCGGCTGATGGTCCACGAGCCTTCGCGCGCGCCCTCCTTGCGCAGCTTGTCGAGCGCGGCCTCGAGCTCGCCGTCGTCCAGCGCATAGAGCTTGGCCGCCGGCCGCTTGCCGCGCGCCGGCGCGTCGATGCGGTACAGCGGCGGGCGCGCGACGTAGACATGCCCGCGCTCGACGAGCTTGGGGAAGTGGCGGAAGAACAGCGTCAGCAGCAGCACCTGGATGTGCGAGCCGTCGACGTCGGCGTCCGAGAGGATGCAGACCTTGCCGTAGCGCAGACCGGACAGCACGCCCGCGGGCTCGGCCGCTGCGCGGCCTGCGCCGCCCCCCGGGGGGGCTTGGGTGCCTTGGTTCGACCCGGCGGCGCCGGGTCCGGGCTCGTCGGCCAGGCCGTGCGGGTCGACGCCCAGCGCCACCGCGATGTCGTGGATCTCGGTGTTGGCGAACAGCCGGTCGCGCTCGACCTCCCAGGTGTTGAGCACCTTGCCGCGCAGCGGCAGCACGGCCTGCGTTTCCTTGTCGCGGCCCATCTTCGCGCTGCCGCCGGCGCTGTCGCCTTCGACCAGGAAGACCTCGTTGAAGGCGAGATCGCGGCTTTCGCAGTCGGTGAGCTTGCCCGGCAGCACGGCCACGCCCGAGCCCTTCCTCTTCTCGACCTTCTGTGCCGCGCGCTGGCGCGTCTGCGCCTGGCGGATCACGAGCTCGGCGAGCTTCCTGCCGACCTCGACGTGCTGGTTGAGCCACAGCTCGAGCGCGGGTTTTACGTAGCCCGAGACCAGGCGCAGCGTGTCGCGGCTGTTCAGCCGCTCCTTGATCTGGCCCTGGAACTGCGGATCGAGCACCTTGGCCGAGAGCACGAAGCTGGCGCGCGAGTACACGTCCTCGGGCATCAGCTTGACGCCCTTGGGCAAGAGCGCATGCAGCTCGATGAAGCCCTTGACGGCACCGAAGAGGCCCTCCTTCAGCCCCGATTCGTGCGTGCCGCCGGCCACCGTCGGGATCAGGTTGACGTAGCTCTCGCGCAGCAGCGTGCCCTCGTCGGTGAAGGCCACGCACCAGGCGGCGCCCTCGCCTTCGGCGTGGTCGTCGCTGTCGCCGGCGCCGGCGTAGCGCTCGCCTTCGAACATCGGGATCAGCGGCTCGGCGGGCAGGCCCTGCAGCAGGTAGTCGCGCAGGCCGCCCACGTACCGCCAGCTCTGCGTCTCGGGGCTCTTGTCGGCGGCCCTCTCGATGGCGAGCGTGACCGTCACGCCCGGCATCAGCACGGCCTTGCTGCGCAGCAGATGCACGAGATCGGCGCGCGGCAGTTCGATGCTGTCGAAGTACTTCGGGTCGGGCCACACGCGCACCGTGGTGCCCTGGCGGCGGTCGCCCGCCGCGGCGCTGCGCAGCGCGAGCGCCTGGACCACGTCGCCGCCGGCAAAGGCCATCGTCGCCACCTGGCCCTCGCGCCACACCGTCACTTCGAGCCGCCGCGCGAGCGCGTTGGTGACGCTGACACCCACCCCGTGCAGTCCGCCGCTGAAGCTGTATGCGGCGGCGGCGCCCTTGTCGAACTTGCCGCCGGCGTGCAAGCGGGCGTAGACGATCTCGAGCACCGGCACGCCCTCCTCGGGATGCAGGCCGAACGGGATGCCGCGGCCGTCGTCCTCGACGCTGACGCTGCCGTCGGCGTGCAGCGCGACGGCGATGCGCCTGCCGAAGCCGGCCAGCGCCTCGTCGGCGGCGTTGTCGATCACCTCCTGGACGACGTGCAGCGGATTGTCGGTGCGCGTGTACATGCCCGGGCGCTGCCTGACGGGCTCGAGGCCCTTCAATACGCGGATCGAGGCTTCGCCGTAGGCGGCTTGCTTGCTCGTTGCCATGGGGCGGGGATTCTAGGGAGCAGGCCTGCCCGCCCGGCTCAGCGCGCGTAACGCGACAGGCCCAGCTCGGAGATGTCGATCTCGGGCCTGCGCCCCGCCACCAGGTCGGCGATCACGCGTCCGGTGCCGGTGGCCATGGTCCAGCCGAGCGTGCCGTGGCCGGTGGCGAGCAGCAGGTTGGCGTACGGCGTGGCGCCGACGATCGGCGTGCCGTCGGGTGTCATCGGCCTGAGGCCGCACCAGAAGCTCGCCTGCCTGACATCGCCACCGCGCGGGAACAGATCGCTCACCACGTGCTCGAGCGTCGCGCGGCGCGCTTCGCGCAGCGCCAGGCTGTAGCCGGCCAGCTCGGCGGTGCCGCCGACGCGGATGCGATCGCCCAGCCGCGTCACCGCCACCTTGTGCGTCTCGTCCATGACGGTCGATTCGGGCGCGCCCGCAGGGTCGGTGATCGGCACCGTGATCGAGTAGCCCTTGACCGGGTAGACCGGCAGGCGCAGGCCAAGCGGCTCGAGCATGCGCGCCGACCAGCTGCCCAGCGCCAGCACGTAGCGATCGGCGGTGTACACGCCGGCATCGGTGCGCACGCCGGCGACGCGCTGGCCGTCGCGCTCGAGCGCCTGGATGGTCGTGCCGAAGCGAAAGCGCGCGCCCAGCGCGATGGCCATCTCGGCCAGGCGGTTGGTGAAGACGAAGCAGTCGCCGGTCTCGTCGCCGGGCAGACGCAGCGCGCCGACGAACTTCTCCTGCGTGAGCGCGAGCGCCGGCTCGACGCGGACGAAGCCCGCGCGGTCGAGCACCTCGAAGGGCACGCCGTACTGCCGGAGCACCTCGACGTCGCCGCCGATGCCGTCGAGCTGCCTCTGCGTGCGAAACAGTTGCAGCGTGCCCTGCGCGCGCTCGTCGTAGGCGATGCCGGTCTCGGCGCGCAGCGCCCCGAGCAGGTCGCGGCTGTACTCGGCGATCGGCACCATGCGGCCCTTGTTGCGCGCGTAGGCGCGCGCCGTGCAGTTGGCCAGCATCGCCAGGCCCCAGCGCCACATCGCCGCATCGAGCCGCGGCCGGATGACGAGCGGGCGGTGGCGCATCAGCAGCCACTTGATGGCCTTCACCGGCACGCCCGGCCCGGCCCAGGGCGCGCTGTAGCCCGGGCTCACCTCGCCGGCGTTGGCGTAGCTCGTCTCGAGCGCGGGGCCCGGCTGGCGCTCGAGCACGTCGACGTCGTGGCCGTCGCGCGCGAGGTCATACGCGATCGACGTGCCGATCACGCCGCTGCCCAGCACCAGCACCTTCATCGTGCGCCCCGCTCGTCTGCTGGCGCGGCACTGTAGCCAAGCCGCCGGCGGCAGCGGGCAGTGTTTTCCCAGACAATGCCCGCATGGACCGGACCGCGGTGCCTGCCAGGCTGTCGATGACGCAGGTGCTGCTGTGCGGCGCCGCGGTCGTGACGCTGAGCATGGGCATCCGCCATGGCTTCGGCCTGTGGCTGCAGCCGATCACGATGGAGCGCGGCTGGACGCGCGAGACCTTCGCGTTCGCGCTCGCGGTGCAGAACCTCGCCTGGGGTCTGGCGGGCCCGCTGGCCGGCGGCCTGGCCGACCGCTTCGGCGCCTTTCGCGTGCTGTTCGCCGGCGGCGTGCTGTACGCCCTCGGCCTCGTGACGATGGCGCTCGCCACCTCGGGCCTGGCCTTCACCGGCAGCGCCGGCGTGCTGCTCGGCCTGGCGCAGAGCGGCACCACCTACGCCATCGTCTACGGCGTCATCGCACGCCAGGTCGATCCGGCCCGGCGCTCGTGGGCGATGGGCGTGACGGCGGCGGCCGGCTCGTTCGGCCAGTTCCTGATGGTGCCCGTCGAGAGCTGGCTGATCGGCAGCGCGGGCTGGCAGATGGCGCTCGTCGTCCTCGGCGCGGTGGCGCTGGCCATCGTGCCGTTCGGCCGCGGCCTCAAAGAGCCCGCCGCCGCACCTGCCGCCGCGGCTCACCGGCAGAGTGTCGGCGCCGCGCTGCGCGAGGCCTTCGGCTACCCGAGCTTCCGGCTGCTGACGGCCGGGTACTTCGTGTGCGGCTTCCAGGTCGTGTTCATCGGCGTGCACCTGCCGAGCTACCTCAAGGACGCCGGGCTCGCGCCGCAGGTGGCGACGATGGCGCTGATGCTGATCGGGCTGTTCAACGTCTTCGGCACCTATGGCGTCGGCGTGCTCGGCCAGCGCCTGCCCAAGCGCCACCTCCTGGCTGCGATCTACCTGCTGCGCGCGCTGGCGATCGTGGTCTTCCTCGCCGTGCCGCTGACGCCCTGGAGCGTGTACGTCTTCTCTGCCGCAATCGGGCTGCTGTGGCTGTCCACCGTGCCGCCCACCAACGCCATCGTGGCGCAGATCTTCGGCCCGCAGTACATGAGCATGCTCGGCGGCTTCGTCTTCCTCAGCCACCAGGTCGGCAGCTTCCTCGGCGTCTGGCTGGGCGGCGTGCTGTACGACGCCAGCGGCAGCTACGACATCGTCTGGTGGCTGTCGGTGGCGCTGGGCGTGTTCGCCGCGCTGATCAACCTGCCGGTGCGCGAGACCGCCATCGCGCGTCCGGTGCTCGGCGCGACATGAGCGCCGCACGGCCGCCCCGAAGGCGCTCGGCTCCCCCTCGGGGGGACGGCCCGCAGGGCCCAGGGGGCCACATGAGCGCCGCACGGCCGCCCCGAAGGCGCTCGGCTCCCCCTCGGGGGGACGGCCCGCAGGGCCCAGGGGGCGACGTGAGCGCTTCGGGCGCACGCTGGCGGCACGCCGATGGGGCGCGGGTGGCGGGGCGATGACGGCATCGCAGCACAGCGAAAGCAGCCTGCACGCGGACCCCGAGGGCGGCCGCATGAAGGCGGGCGCGCGCATCGGGCTGTGGATCGCCGCCTGCAGCGCGCTGGCCGCGGTGGCGCTGATGTACCTGAGTCCGCACCTGATGGTCGAGCTGGCAAACCGGGTGTGGGCGTGCTTCTAGCGCACGACGCCGGGGCCCCCTCGCCGTGGCTCGTGCGCTGGGCGCACCTGATGCCCGCCGGCGGCCGCGTGCTCGATCTGGCCTGCGGCGGCGGGCGGCACGTGCGCTGGCTGGCGGCACATGGCTGGCGCGTCACCGGCGTCGATCGCGATGCGGCCGCCGTCGAGCCGCTGCGTGCGCTCGCGGAGATCGTCGTCGCCGACCTCGAGCATGGCCCCTGGCCGCTGGGCGAGCGGCGCTTCGACGGCGTCGTCGTCACCAACTACCTGTGGCGCGCTCTGATGCCGCGCATCGAACGGGCGCTCGCGCCCGACGGCGTGCTCGTCTACGAGACCTTCGCGCGCGGGCAGGAGCGCATCGGCCGGCCGTCGAACCCCGACTTCCTGCTGCAGCCCGGGGAACTGCTGCGCACCTTCGCCGATCTGCGCATCGTCGCCTTCGAGGACGGCTGCGAGCAGGCGCAAGCACGCTGCGTGCAGCGCCTCGTGGCCGTGGCGACGCCGCCGCACGCGGTGGCCGGCGGCGCGCCCGCGCGCTTCGAACTCGGCGCAACCGCTCGCTAAAATCTGCCGGTTCGCCTGGAAAGACCCCATGAACCCCATCGTAGGCAGCATCGTCGCCCTGGTGACGCCGATGCACGAGGACGGCCGCATCGACTACGACGCGCTGCGTGACCTCATCGACTGGCATATCGCCGAGGGCACCGATTGCATCGGCATCGTCGGCACGACCGGCGAATCGCCCACGGTGTCGATGGAGGAGAACTGCGAGCTCATCCGCGTCGCCGTCCAACACGCCCGCGGGCGCGTGCCGATCATGGCCGGCACCGGCGCCAACAACACCCAGGAGGCGATCGAGCTCACGCGCTACGCCAGGCAGGTCGGCGCCGACTGCCACCTCTCGGTCGTGCCCTACTACAACAAGCCGTCGCAGGAGGGCATCTACCGGCACTTCCGCGCCATCGCCGAGGCGGTGGACCTGCCGATGGTGCTGTACAACGTACCGGGCCGCACCGTGGCCGACCTGCTGCCCGAGACCGCGCTGCGCCTGGCGCAGGTGCGCGGCATCGTCGGCATCAAGGAGGCCAGCGGCAACATCGAACGCGCGGCGCAGCTGATCAAGCACGTGCCCGAGGGCTTCGCGGTCTACTCGGGTGACGACGGCAGCGCGGTCGCGCTGATGCTGCTCGGCGGCCAGGGCAACGTCAGCGTCACCGCCAACGTGGCGCCGCGGGCGATGCACGAGATGTGCGTCGCGGCCATCGACGGCAATGCACGCGCCGCGGCGGCGATGCACCTCAGGCTGTTGCCGCTGCACAGGCAGCTCTTTTGCGAACCGAGTCCGGCGCCGACCAAGTGGGCGCTGGCGCAGCTCGGACGCTGTGCGCCGCACGTGCGCCTGCCCCTCGTGCCGCTCACCGAGAGCGGCCAGGCCCAGGTGCGCGAGGCGATGCGCGCCGCCGGCGTGCTGCCTTGACGGATCTGCGGCTCGCGCCGTGCCCCTGTCACCCGCCGACGCCTGCGCGCGGCTCCCTGTTCTGTGCACGCGTGGCGCCCAGGCGGCGCCGGAGATGATTCCGTGAGACTGTCCCGTTTGGCCGCCACCGACCCGCAGGCGCAGCGCATGTGCGGCAGCACCACGCGCCTGACGACCCTGGCGCTTGCCGCCTCGCTCGTCGCCGGCTGCTCCAGCCTCGGCAACCTGTTCGGCAACGACGACGCCGACTACCGCGGCGGCGCGACGCGGCGTCCGCGGCTGGAAGTGCCGCCCGACCTGACCCAACTGGCGCGCGAGTCGCGCTACCAGACAACGGGCGGTGTCGTGAGCGCGGCCGCAGTCGCCGCCAACGCAGCCGCTCCGGCGCCGGCGGCGAGCGCCCCGACCGTGGCGCCGAGCCAGATCGACGGCATGCGCATCGAGCGCGACGGTCAGGAACGCTGGCTCGTCGTGCCCAAGTCGCCCGAGCAGTTGTGGCCGCAGCTGCGCACATTCTGGGAGCGCAACGGCTTCACGCTCGCCATCGACAACCCGAAGACAGGCATCCTCGAGACCAACTGGAACGAGAACCGCGCCAAGCTGCCCAAGGACGCGGTGCGCAACCTGATCGGCAGTGTGCTCGGCAACCTGTACGACACCGGCGAGCGCGACCTGTTTCGCACGCGCGTCGAACGCACGGCCAATGGCAGCGAGATCTACATCTCGCACCGCGGCGTGGCCGAGGTCTATGCGGACGCGCGGCACGAGACCACGACGTGGCGCGCGCGACCGAGCGATCCGGGCCTCGAAGCCGAGATGCTGTCGCGCCTGATGCTGGCGCTGGCAGGCACCGACGAGGCGCAGCGCGCGAGCGCTGCCGTGACGCCGGTGCAGCCCGCGGCCGTGCCCTCGTTGCCCGCCCGCGCGCGCACGCTCACGGATGCCGGCAGCGCCGCGCTGGAGGTCGACGAGCCCTTCGACCGCGCCTGGCGCCGCGTGGGGCTGGCGCTGGACCGCGGGGGCTTCACGGTCGAGGACCGTGACCGCGCGCAAGGCCTGTACTACGTGCGCTACATCGATCCGACCACCGCCGGCCAGGAGGAGCCGGGCTTCTTCGCCAGGCTGTTCGGCAGCGGCAAGACCTCCGCGGCACCGGTGCGCTATCGCATCGAAGTGAAGGCCGAGGGCACCGAGAGCACCAAGACGACGGTGCGCGTGCTCACCTCGAGCGGCGCTCCCGAGACCGGCGACAACGGACGACGCATCGTCACGCAGCTCGTCAAAGAGCTGCGCTGAAGCGTGCAGGCGCCGGCACGGCGCGCACACACACGCGCGCGAATCGCTGGCACGCGACTGCAGACAAAACGGCCGCCCGAAGGCGGCCGTTTCAACAGGAGACTGCGCAGGGGCGCGCCTACTTCTTGACGGCGTCCTTGGCGGCATCCTTGGCGGCGTCGACCGCCTTTTCCGCGGCCGTCTTGGCCGCGTCGACCGCCTTGTCGGCGGCTTCCTTGGCCGCATCGACAGCCTGGACCGTCGCACCGGCCGCCACCGAAGCGGCATCGGCCGTTGCCCCGGCCGCGGCCGACGCGGCCTCACCGACCGCGGTGGCGGCCGCGGAGGCAGCCTGGGCTGCGGCCTCGGCGGCGGGTGCGGCTGCCGGTGCCGGCGCGGGCGCCGGTTCTTCCTTCTTGCCGCAGGCCGAGATGGCCACGGCGGCCACCAGGGTGGCCAGAATGATCGACTTCTTCATTGCAAGGGTCCTCCTAGAGTCTTGGTTCGAAAGCTTCGTGGGCCCGGCCCGCCCGAAAGCGCAAGGCGAACTGCCGCGAGCCATGCGACGGTACGCGGACTCGAGGCGTTCGGGTCGAACGCGCCATCCGCTGCCCTGTGGCCCACCAGGGGAAAGGCGTCGAGGCCCGGTCGTGTCGCTCGCCCGCGGCGAGGCGGCGTCATCGATGACAACGACACGGCGGCAGCCACCTGCGCCCAGTCCGCGGAGCCCGTGACGCGTCACGTTCTCCAGCGCGGGCGCGCACACCACGGAGGCCGCCCGAAGGCGACCTCTTCACCGGCACGGCCTGCTGCCGTGACGGCTCACTGCGACGCGGCAGACGCCGGCGCGGCAGTGGCGGCGCCGGCCTCGGCACCCGAAGCAGCGGCAGACGCGGGCTCGGCGGCCGGGGCCGGAGCGGGTTCGGCCGCGGGCGCAGCGGCCGGCGGAGGCGGGGGCGCCGGCTCCTCCTTCTTGCCGCAGGCCGAAAGAGCGACTGCGGCCACCAGGGCAGCCAGAATCACTGACTTGTTCATTGCGAGTGTCCTCAGGGAGTTTGAGTTCGAAAGCTTCATGCACCGGCGTGCGGCAGACGACCCGTGGCCATCGGCGCACAACCAGCAGACGAGACAGGGGGACGAACCGATCCCATGCCTGATTTTCAATTTTATATGCCGGACTAGGGCAATCCCCTAGAGCCCCAGCTCGGTCACCGGCAACCCGGGCGCCGAGCGTTGCAAAACCGCATCAATCTCGTCGTGATACGGACGGCACTCGCGCGCATCGTGCAGTGTCCGCCCGCGCCAGCGGCTGCGATCGATCACGCGCACGGCGAGGGCGTCGTCCACGAGCAGCAACGTCGGCAGCGCGCGCTGCAGTTCGTCGGGCGCCTGCCACGCGGACACGGCGTGCACCCAGTCGCGCCGCCAGCCGACGAAGCGCGGATGGTGCCGAGGCAGTTCGTCGAATCGCGCTGCGAGGAGCACGAGCCGGCGCTGCGGCTGCCGCAGCCACGGCACCAGGCGCGCGAGCAGCGTCGCATCGCCCAGCGGCCAGTCCGTGAAGTCCGGATCGACACAGACGATGCGCCGCGCCCCGCGCGCGATGGCCTGTTCGAAGCCCCACCGCAGGGCCGCGCCGAAGGCGGCGTGCGAGTCGAAGACGGGGGTGGTCTGCGCTGCCATGGACCCTCCTCGCGTCGCGCACGGTGCGCGGCCATTGTCGCGTACCGGCGCCGCAGGCGCGATCGACGGCGCGCGACGGGCCTGCGCCAGGCGGGCGCGCGACGGGCGCTGTGCGATCATCCCCGCATGCAGATCCAGAGCCCTTGCGTGGTCAGCCTCACGTGGACCTTGTCGGACGCGCAGAACCGGCGACTCGACGAACTCGCCGAGCCGGTCGAGTTCTTCTACGGCGGCGACGACCTGCTCGCCCGCGTCGAGGAGGCGCTGGCCGGCCACGGGCCGGGCGACGAGCTGCAGCTACAGCTCGAGCCCGAGGAGGCCTTCGGCGCGTACCGCAGCGAACTCGTGTGCTACGAGGAGCGCAGGCTCTTCCCCGAGCCGCTCGAGGCCGGCATGGCCTTCGAGGGCCTGCCGGCGGGTCATGCGACCGCCGACATGCCGGACGACCTCGTGTACCTCGTCACCGAGGTCTACCCGTCGCACGTCGTGCTCGACGGCAACCATCCGCTGGCCGGCATGGCGCTGCGCCTGCACGTCAAGGTGGTCGCGGTGCGGGAGGCGAGCGCAGACGAGATCCGTGCGCGCACGGTGGGTGAAGCGCCGCTCGTGCTGAAGGCAAACGCGGGCCGCAGCGCGCCGCTGCACTGAGCGTCCGAGGCCAGCGGTGCGCGGCGCTCGGAACCTGTGAACGAACCGGTCGCACCCGGGCGGCGCGACAGGGCGACCCCGCTCGAGGCGCAAAGCGCAGCCCTATCGCGCGCATAGGGCGAGCCTTTGCAACGCCGAGCGGGGGCGTCAGGGCGCGTCGAGCGGGCGTGAGTGGTTCGTTCACAGGTTCTCAGCGCCGCCCGGTGGAGCCGAAGCCGCCTTCGCCACGTGCCGAGGCGTCGAAGTCGTCGACGACGCGAAAGGCCGCCCGCACCACCGGCACGAGCACCATCTGCGCGATGCGCTCCATCGGCTGCACGGTGTACGCGGCGGTGCCGCGGTTCCAGCAGCTCACCATCAGCGGGCCCTGATAGTCGCTGTCGATCAGGCCCACCAGGTTGCCGAGCACGATGCCGTGCCTGTGCCCCAGGCCCGAACGCGGCAGCAGCATCGCGGCCAGCGCCGGATCGCCGATGTGGACCGCGAGGCCGGTGGGGATCAGCGCGGCCGCGCCCGGCTCGAGCACCAGCGGTGCCTCCAGGCAGGCGCGCAGGTCGAGCCCCGCGCTGCCCGGCGTCGCATAGGCCGGCAGCAGCGCGGCCATGCGCGCATCGAGCATCTTGAGGTCGACGACGGCCGCGCTCATGGCACGGCGCGCGCGCCGTACGGCGCGGCAGCAATGGCGCCGTGCTGCGCGGCCGGCGCCCCACGCCGCTGCACCGCCCTCACGCCGCGCCGCCCCGCGGGCGAGGCAGCCGCGCGGCGATCTCGGCCACCAGCGCGCGCGCCAGCGCAAGCTTGCTGCCGTGCGGCAGCTCGCGTTCGCCGTCGGCGTCGACGAGCACCAGCGCGTTGTCGTCGCGCCCGAAGGTCGAGGGACCGTGGTTGGCGACGACGAGCGGCACGCCCTTGCGGATGCGCTTTTCGCGCGCATGGCGCACGACATCGTGGGTCTCGGCAGCGAAGCCCACGCACCACGGGCGCTCGGCTTGGGGCAGGTGCGCGACGCTGGCGAGGATGTCCGGGTTCTCGACGAAGGCGAGCGTCGGCACCGCGCCCGAGCCGTCCTTCTTGATCTTCTGCCCGGCGCGGTGCGCCGGCCGCCAATCGGCCACCGCCGCGGTGGCGACGAAGACGTCATGCGCTGGCGCCAGCGGCAGCACGGCAGCGAGCATCTGCTCGGCGCTTTGCACGTCGATGCGCGCGACGCCGCGCGGCGTGGCCAGGTGCACCGGGCCGGCGACCAGCGTCACGTCGGCACCGGCCTCGGCCGCTGCGCGCGCGATCGCGAAGCCCATCTTGCCGCTGGAGCGGTTGGTGATGCCGCGCACCGGGTCGATGGCCTCGAAGGTCGGGCCGGCGGTGATCAGTACGCGCCGACCGGCCAGATGCTTGGGCTGCAGGCAGGCGACGAGTTCGTCGCGCAGCTCGTCGGGCTCGAGCATGCGGCCGTCACCGACCTCGCCGCAGGCCTGATCGCCGGCGGCCGGGCCGAGCACCGTCACGCCATCGGCGCGGATCTGCGCCACGTTGCGCTGCGTGGCCGGATGCGCCCACATCTCGCGGTTCATCGCCGGCGCCACGAGCAGCGGCACGCGCTCGGCGGGCCGCGCCAGGCACAGCAGGGCCAGCAGTTCGCCGCCGCGCCCTTGCGCGAGCTGGGCGATGAAGTCCGCGCTCGCCGGTGCCACGACGATGGCGTCGGCCGCGCGCGAGAGCTCGATGTGCGCCATGGCGTTGGGCTGGCGCACGTCCCACTGGCTGGCGAAGACGGCGCGGCCGGACAAGGCCTGCATCGTGAGCGGCGTGACGAACTGGCACGCCGCATCGGTCATCACCACCTGCACGCCGGCACCGGCCTTCACCAGCTCGCGCACGAATTCGGCCGTCTTGTAGCAGGCGACGCCGCCGCTCAGGCCGACGACGATGTGCCTGTGCATCAGTTCACCGGCGGTGGCTTCGATCATGGCGGCGCAGCGGACGAGCGAGGGCGCACGGATGGTAGCCGCTGCACCGAACCCGCGCGGGGACGATCGCGAGAACGGTGGCGAAAGGGGCAGCGCGCCTGGCGACACGCAGCGCGCGCGCCAGTGCAGCGCAGCTCACGCCGCTCACACCCGCGCGTCACTCACGCCGACGCGCCATGGCACTTCTTGTACTTCCTGCCGCTGCCGCAGGGGCAGGGGTCGTTGCGTCCGGGCGTGGCTGCAACGCGGCGCTGCGGGGGGCGCGGGGCGTGGTCGAGCCAGCACAGGCGCAGCTCCTGCAGCGCGAAGCAGGCTTCGCCGACGAGCTCGTCACGCGTCGGCGGCGTGCCGTGCGGGTAGTAGCGGGCCGCAAAACGCGCCCACTCGGCGCTCGCGGGCGGCCAGGTCAGCGCCTCGACCTGCACCAGCAGCTCGTCGAGCTCGGCACGCGCGTCGTCGTCGACCGGCGACGCCAGCGCGCCAAGGGCAGCCAGCGCCTCGACGCCATCGAGCACGCCCATCGCCCACACGGCGCCGGTCTGCATGCCGGCGGCCTCATCCTCGCTCGCGCCGTCTTCGTCGATGGCGCGCCGTCGATCGTCGTCGCTCCACTCGAACATCACGGGATCCAGGCGCGGCGCATCCGGGTCGTCCTGCAGCGCTTGGGCATCGAGCTGGTCGCGCAGCACGGCCAGCCGCGCTTCGAGGGCGGCCAGCGCCTGTGCGTGATCGGACGGATCGGCAAACACGCGTTCGAAGGCGTCGTCGAACATCGCGTCGAGCCAGGCGTCGGCGGGCGGGCGCAGCGGCGCGCAGGCCAGCGCGGCCAGCCAGCCGTCGACCCACTCGAGCGAGACGGCGTCGTCGAATCCGGCCAGACGCCGGCACACCGCGTCGAGCGCGTCGATCTCGGCGTCGCTGCTCAGGCGCGGCGCGCGCACCCCGATGCCGAAGGCAGGCGATTTCATGGGCTGGGGCACCGGCCGCTCACGGTCGGTGCAACTGCTCGGCGATCCAGCCCGGCACGCTGGCCAACGCCTTGGGCAGCGCCGCGGCGTCGCTGCCGCCGGCCATCGCCAGATCGGGCTTGCCTCCGCCCTTGCCGCCGAGCTGGCGCGCGACGAAGTTCACCAGCTCGCCGGCCTTGACGCGGCCCGTGCTGTCGGCGGTGACGCCGGCGGCCAGCTGCACCTTGCCGGCGTCGACCGACGCCAGCACGATGGCCGCGGTCTTGAGCTTGTTCTTCAGCTGGTCCATCGTCTCGCGCAGCGTCTTCGCGTCGGCGTCCGGCAGTGTGGCGGCGAGCACCTTGAGTCCGGCGACGTCGCGCGCCTGCGCCACGAGTTCGTCGCCCTGCGCGCTGGCCAGCCGGCCCTTGAGCGCGCCGACTTCCTTGTCCAGGGTGCGCAGCTGCTCGAGCAGTGCCGCCACGCGTGCATCGATCTCGGACGGCGCGACCTTGAGCGCCGCGGCCAGCGCATCCACCGTGCCCTCGAGCTGCTGCACGCGGGCCAGCGCGTGGTCACCGGTGACGGCCTCGACGCGGCGCACGCCGGCGGCGATGCCGCCTTCGGCGACGATCTTGAACAGACCGATGTCGCCCGTGCGCCGCACGTGCGTGCCGCCGCACAGCTCGCGGCTCGTGCCGATGTCGAGCACGCGCACCTCGGCGCCGTACTTCTCGCCGAACAGCATCATCGCGCCCAGCTTGTGCGCCTCGTCCATCGGCAGCACGCGCGCCTGCGTCTCGGTGTTAGCCAGGATCTCGGCATTGACGATCGCCTCGACCTGGGCGATCTGCGCGGCCGTCATCGGCGTGCCGTGGCTGAAGTCGAAGCGCGTGCGCCCGGGCGTCACGAGCGAGCCCTTTTGCTGCACGTGCCCGCCCAGCACCTCGCGCAGCGCCTTGTGCATCAGGTGCGTCGCGCTGTGGTTGCGCATCGTGCGCGCGCGCTGCACGCCGTCGACGCGCGCGACGACGCCGTCGTCGATCTCGATCTCGCCTTCGACGACGCGACCCTGGTGGCCGTGCACGGCGGCCTGCACCTTGAAGGTGTCTTCGACCAGCACGCGCGCGCGCGCGTTGCGCAGCTCGCCCGTGTCGCCGATCTGGCCGCCGCTCTCGGCGTAGAACGGCGTGTGGTCGAGCACGACGACCACGTCGTCGCCGGCGCCGGCGCGCGCCACCGGCGTGCCGTCGACGTAGATCGCGACCACCTTGGCGTGCTCGCACACCAGGTGCTCGTAGCCGTGGAACTCGGTGTCGGTGCCGGTGTATTCGAGCCCGGCGGCCATCCTGAACTTGGCGCTGGCGCGCGCCTGCTCGCGCTGGCGCTGCATCGCGGCCTCGAAGCCGGCCGAGTCCACCGTGACACCGCGCTCGCGGCACACGTCGGCGGTGAGGTCGAGCGGAAAGCCGAACGTGTCGTGCAGCTTGAACGCGGTCTCGCCGTCGATGGCGCCGCTGCCGGTGGACAGCGCCGCCTCGAGGATCTCCATGCCGTTGGCGATGGTCTGGAAGAAGCGCTCCTCCTCCTGGCGCAGCACGTCGGCCACGCGCGGCGCCTCGCGCGCCAGCTCGGGGTAGGCCTCGCCCATCTCGGCGGCCAGCGGCGCCACCAGCGCATGGAAGAACGGGCGGCGCGCGCCCAGCTTGTAGCCGTGGCGGATCGCGCGCCGGGCGATGCGCCGCAGCACGTAGCCGCGGCCCTCGTTGCCGGGAATCACGCCGTCGGTGATCGTGAAGGCGCAGGCGCGGATGTGGTCGGCGATGACCTTGAGCGACGGCGAGTGCGCGTCGATGCCGGCGCCGCCGGCCGCTTCGACCGCCGAGCGCGCCGCGGCGAGCAGGCGCACGAAGAGGTCGATCTCGTAGTTGCCGTGCACGTGCTGCAGCACCGCGGCCAGGCGCTCGAGCCCCATGCCGGTGTCGACGCTGGGCCTGGGCAGCGGGTGCATCTGGCCGTCTTCGGTGCGGTTGAACTGCATGAAGACGTTGTTCCAGATCTCGATGTAGCGGTCGCCATCGGCATCGGGCGAACCGGGCGGCCCGCCCGCGACCTCGGGGCCGTGGTCGTAGAAGATCTCGGAGCACGGGCCGCAGGGGCCGGTGTCGCCCATCATCCAGAAGTTGTCGGACATGTGGCGCGCGCCCTTGTTGTCGCCGATGCGCACGATGCGCTCGGCCGGCAGCCCGATCGCCTTGTGCCACACGTCGTAGGCCTCGTCGTCCTCGGCGTACACCGTGGCCCACAGGCGCTCGGCCGGCAGCTCGAAGTGCACGGTGAGCAGCTCCCACGCGTACTGCAGCGCGTCCTTCTTGAAGTAGTCGCCGAAGCTGAAGTTGCCTAGCATCTCGAAGAAGGTGTGGTGGCGCGCCGTGTAGCCCACGTTCTCGAGGTCGTTGTGCTTGCCGCCGGCGCGGATGCACTTCTGGCTCGTCGCGGCACGCTTGTACGGCCGCTTGTCGAAGCCGAGGAAGACGTCCTTGAACTGGTTCATCCCGGCATTGGTGAACAGCAGCGTCGGATCGTCGAGCGGCACCACCGGCGAGCTGGCGACGATGGCGTGGCCCTTCGACTCGAAGAACTTCAGGAAGGTGGAACGGATCTCGGCGGCTTTCATCGGCGTTTCTCGGGATCAGGCTTGCGGACAGGTTCGGAGGCAGACTTGCGCACCGCTTTCACGCCGCGCGCCGGCAGATACAGCGACACGCCGGCGCGCCGCGCCGCGTCGAGCAGTGCGCCATCCTTGGTGGCCAGCGGCAGGCGCTGCTGCAAGGCGGTGTCGAGGTAGCAGGCATCGTAGGCGCTCAGGCTCCAGTCGGCCGCACGCTGCGCCCAGTGGCGCGCGTCGCCGTGCGGTGCCAGCGTGTGCAGCCCGACGACGTCCAGTTGCTGCCAGCTCCCGTCCAGCGCCTGCGCCGTGATGCGCCCGGCGCGCAATGCGCGCGACAGGATGTGGCCCAGCTCGACGTGCCACAGCGCCGGCACCACCGCCCGCGCCTCGGCCAACGAGCGCCAGACCGCGAGCGAGTAATCGTCCTGCTCGTCCTCGAAGAAGGCGCCCAGCGCGACCGAGCGGTCGAGCACGAAGGCCGCTGCAGCCATGCTCAACGGCGGCCCTCGTCGCGCAGCAGCTTCCAGTCCGGGCCGAGCCTGCGTCCGCGTGCCGCGCGCAGCAGCGCCTCGAGCGCGCCGCGGCGCGCCGACGCATCGGGCGCCGCCTGCGTCACCGGGACGATGCGCGCCACCGGCTTGTTGTGGCGCGTGATCACGACCTCCTCGCCGCGCTCGGCGCGCGCGATGAGTTCGGACAGATGCGTCTTGGCCTCGAACAGACCCACGGTATCCATGGTCGTCGGCTCCGGTCTGGTTGAATCAACCAGATTCTAGCCGCAGCGGCACCGGCTGCCGGCCGCTGCGACGGACACTGCGCGCGTCGGATTCCTCGAACCTTGCTATCGTGCCTGTCCCGCCGCAGCCGGAGCCCACGATGGACACCCCGACCTCCCCGCTGGCCCTGCTCGCCGACCCGACGCTGCTCAAGACCGAAAGCCTGATCGGTGGTGCCTGGGTCTGCGGCGCCGACCCGCGCGCGCGCTTCACGGTGCACGATCCGGCCAGCGGCCAGGCGCTGGCCGAGGTGGCCAACCTCGCGCCGCCCGATGCCGCGGCGGCCATCGCGGCGGCCGGCAAGGCCTGGCCCGCCTGGCGCGCGCGCCCCGCCAAGGAGCGTGCCGCGGTGATGACGAAGTGGTTCGCGCTGCTGCTGCAGCACGCCGACGACCTGGCGCGCATCATGACCGCCGAGCAGGGCAAGCCGCTGGCCGAGGCGCGCGGCGAGGTCGGCTACGGCGCCAGCTTCGTCGAGTGGTTCGCCGAGCAGGCGCGGCGCGTGTACGGCGAGACGATCCCGAGCACCGATGCGGGCCGGCGCTTCCTCGTCGTCAAGCAGCCGGTCGGCGTGTGCGCGGCGATCACGCCGTGGAATTTCCCGATCGCGATGATCACGCGCAAGGTGGCACCGGCGCTGGCCGCCGGCTGCACGGTCGTCGTCAAGCCCGCCGAGCAGACGCCGCTGTCGGCGCTCGCAGTGGCCGAGCTGGCGCTGCGCGCCGGCCTGCCGGCCGGCGTGCTCAACGTCATCGCGGCCGATGCGCAGCACAGCATCGAGATCGGCAAGGTGCTGTGCAGCTCCGACGTCGTGCGCCACCTGTCGTTCACCGGCAGCACCGAAGTCGGCCGCATCCTGGCCGCGCAGTGCGCGCCGACCATCAAGAAGCTCAGCCTCGAGCTGGGCGGCAACGCGCCTTTCATCGTCTTCGACGACGCCGACCTGGACAGCGCGGTCGAGGGCGCCGTGGTCAGCAAGTACCGCAACGCCGGCCAGACCTGCGTGTGCGCCAATCGCCTCTATGCGCAGGCCGGCGTCTACGACGCCTTCGTCGACCGGCTGGCGGCCAAGGCGCGGGCGATGAAGGTCGGCAGCGGCTTCGAGCCGGGCGTCGTGCAGGGCCCGCTGATCGACGCGCAGGCGCTGGCCAAGGTCGAGCGCCATGTCGCCGACGCGCTGGCCAAGGGCGCGCGCGTCGTCGTCGGCGGCACGCGCATCGGCGAGCGTTTCTACACGCCGACGGTGCTCGCCGACGTCGGCGCCGACATGCTGTGCGCGAAGGAGGAGACGTTCGGCCCGGTGGCACCGGTGTTCCGCTTCGAGACCGAGGCCGAGGCCATCGCGCTCGCCAACGCCACCGAGTACGGCTTGGCGAGCTACTTCTACAGCCGCGACGTGGGGCGCATCTTCCGCGTCGCCGAGGCGCTCGAGTACGGCATGGTGGGCATCAACACCGGTCTCATCTCGACCGCCGAGGTGCCGTTCGGCGGCGTCAAGCAAAGCGGCATCGGCCGCGAAGGCGCGCACCAGGGCATCGACGAGTACCTCGAGACCAAGTACCTGTGCCTGGGCGACTTGCTGAAGTGACGGCAACGCGCGCCTGGCGCGTTGCGTGTGTGCCGGCCGTCGAGCCGCCGCCGCAGCTGCAACCGCAGCCGCGGCAGCCAGGGCGCAGACATCACGCACCCGGACGCAGGCGCAACCGATGAAGCGACGAGAGATCAACCCCTGGACCTGGCAGGAACCGTACGACTTCTCGCACGCGATCGAGATCGTCGGCGCCGAGGCCATCGTGCACTGCGCCGGTCAGGTCTCGGTCGATGCCGACGGGCACCCGCTGCACGCGGGCGACATGGCGGCGCAGTTCCATTGCGCGCTCGACAACCTCGAGCGCGTGCTGCGAGAAGCCCAACTGACGCTCGGCGACCTGACGCGCCTCAACTACTACGTGACCGATGTGCCGGCCTTCCTCGACGCCGTGCCCCGGGTCGGGCCCAGGCTGCGCGCTGCCGGCTGCAAGCCCGCGTCGACCCTGCTCGGCGTCAGCCGGCTCGCGATGCCCGAGGCGATGATCGAGCTCGAGGCGACGGCGGTGCGAGGACCGGCCGCGCGCTGAGCACGGCTTTCGGGGCCTGGCGGCCCGCCACGGTGCCGGGCGTCATCCGCGAGGCGCCGGCGCAGATCCGGCCTGAACGAGCCGGGTCGAGCGCGTGCCTGGGCACACGCCGTCGGCCGCAGGCCATCGGCCGCACGCTCGTACGGACCCGATCGCTGCGCCGCGCCGGCCATGCCGGCGACAGCGGGCACACGCCTCGCGGCCCCGCGCCGGCCCGTGCGGCACTCAGCCGCTCGCGCCCTCGGTGCGCGTGCCGTCGGTCAGCGTGTGCACCTGCGCTCGCGTGTCGGTGGCGCGCAGCGACTGCACTGCGGCGTGCGCACCGCGCATCAGCAGGCCGAGGTCGCTCGCGACGGCGACGAAATCGAAGCCGGCAGCGCGGTAGCGTGTCACCACCTCGGGCGTGCTGCCCAGCGTGCCGATCGGCTTGTCGACGGCACGCGCGCGCTCGGCGGCGTCGACCATCGTCGCCACCACCGCCGGGTGCGCCGGCTCGCCGACGTGGCCCATGCTGGCCGACAGGTCGGCCGGGCCGATGAACAGCGCGTCGACGCCGGGCACGGCGGCGATCTCCTCGAGCCGCTCGATGGCCTGCACGGTCTCGAGCTGCACGACGACGCCGATCGAGCGGTTGGCGACCCGGTAGTGATCGGGCGCGGTGCCGTAGCACGACGCGCGGCTGAGCGCGGCGATGCCGCGCATGCCCTCGGGCGGATAGCGCGTGGCGGCGACGGCGCGCGCGGCCTCGTCGGCGTTCTGCACGAAGGGCACGAGCAGCGTCTGCGCGCCGGCGTCGAGCACGCGCTTGATCGTCACCGCGTCGTTCCACGGCACGCGCACCACGGGCAGCATCTTGGTGTTGCCCACCGCCTGCAGCAGGTTCACCAGTCCCATCAGGTCCAGCGGCGTGTGCTCCATGTCGAGCACGCCCCAGTCGAAGCCGCACTGGCCCACGGCTTCGGCAACGATCGGGCTCACGGACATGATCCAGGTGCCGATCGGCGCGCGCGCGCCGCGCGTCTGCAGCATGAGTCGGAACGGGTTCATCGGCGGCCTCGCGATGGCATCGACGCGGCACGATGCCGCGGCAGGGTCATCGTAGCGCGTGCCGCGCACGATGGGCGCCGTGACGCGGCGCCCGCTCCACCGGCGCGGCCGCGGAGCCGATCAGGCTGCCGGCGCCGCCCGCGGCCGCCGTCCCCGGCCGCTCAGGCGCCTTCGTCGTTCGCGGCACCGCGCCGCCCGCTGCCCGACCGCCTGACGGGCGCGGCGCCCGAAGTCGACAGGCCGCCGGCCTGCGCCACGGCGCGCCGCAGCAAGGTCGCCGCATCCTTGCCGTGATCGGGATGGACCGCAAGGCCCATCGACACGGCGACCGCGCAGGGCTGGCCGGCGATCACGATCGGTTGCTGCATCGAACGCGCAAGCTTGGCGGCGACGCGTTCGCCATCGGCCCGGGCCTCGAGATGCGCGAGCAGCACGCCGAACATCTGCGGCCCGATTGCGGCCACGACATCGCTGGCGCGCAGCGCGCTGCGCAGCCGCACCGCCACCTTGCGTCGCAGCACGTTGGCCGCTTCGCCGCCCAGGCGCGCCGCAGCCTGCTCGTAGCCCTCGACGCGCAGCGCGATCAGCACCATCGGCGCCGGCTCGCGTTCGCGCAACGCGACGAGCTGGGCCATGTGTTCGAGCAGTTGTGCCTCGTGCGGCAGTCCGGTCGCCAGGTCGGTGGCATACGCCGTGCGCGCCGCGCGTTCCACGCGCTTGCGCAGCACCGCATGGCGCAGCTGGCGCGCCAGCTCGCCGCCGGCTGCCGGCAGCGCCCCGGCGACGACGGCCTGCACGCCCATCAGCAGCAGTTCGTCTTCGAGCCCGGCGTCGGTGGCGGCGGCGAGCACCACCAGTGCGCTTGCGAACGCCAGCTGCGGCAGCTCCGGGCGCCGGCTCAATGCCGCCAGATGCGCGCGCGAACGTGTCACGCACAGCACCGCATCGTGCGTGCTGGCCGCCTCGAGGCCCCGCGCCCGAGCGAGTGCAAAGCCGGTGCCATCGACCCAGGCCCGCACGAGTGCGGCCGTCGCACCGTCGGCCGGGTGCAGGACGATCGTGAACGGCGTCGCAGCCGACATCACCCGGGGCTCACCGGCCATCGGGACCGGGGACGCCGGCGCTTCGCGCCCCAATGCGTCGCGCGGCGAAGAAAGGCGAGGCCCCGTTCGGGGCCTCGCCTGGATCTGGAGCGGGTGAAGGGAATCGAACCCTCGTATGAAGCTTGGGAAGCTGCCGTTCTGCCATTGAACTACACCCGCGCGGACGGCCAGTGTAATCGGTCGATCGGATTGCTCTTTGCCTGCCGCGCCGATCGCCTTGCTCGGCGCCTGCGGCACCCAGGGGTTCAGTGGAACCAGATGCTCCACAGCCCGACCACGACGTGCCCCCAGACGAGGATGTTGAAGCCGAGCAACGTGAACACGCGCGTGACGTTCCACAGCGTGCGGGCGCGATCGGCGCAGGCCGGTTCTCCGGTGGCTGCGTACAGGGCGAGATACACCACCGACGGCACGAAGGTGCCGACGACCAGCAGGCCCATCACCCAGTAGAAGACCCTCATCGCGCGGATTATCGGCAGCGTTTCGGCAGCCGCGCCTCCCGCTGGAGGGTGTGCGCGCCAGCGCGGCCACGTTTTGCGACGCATGTCTCGCAGCGCCGGCGGACAATCACGACACGATGAGCTTGCCTGCCGCACCACACCGCCCGCTGCGCAGCTACGTGTTGCGCGGCGGGCGCATGGGCAGCGGCCAGCAGCGTGCACTGGCCGAACTCGGCCCGCGCTTCGTGCTGCCGTTCGAGCGCGCGCCGCTCGACTTCGAGCGCGTGTTCGCGCGCCGCGCGCCGCACATCGTCGAGATCGGTTTCGGCATGGGCGATGCCACGGCCGCGGTGGCCGCAGCGATGCCGGACCATGACTTCGTCGCCATCGACGTGCACGAAGCGGGGGTGGGCGCCCTGCTCGGGCGCGTCGGCGAGCGCGGCCTCACGAACCTGCGCATCGTGCGCCACGATGCGGTCGAGGTGCTGCGTCACATGATCGCGCCGGCCACGCTGGCCGGCGTGCACCTGTGGTTCCCCGATCCGTGGCACAAGAAGCGCCATCACAAGCGCCGCCTCGTGCAGCCGCCCTTCGCGAGCGAGCTTGCGAGCCGCCTCGCGCCCGGCGGCTACCTGCACTGCGCCACCGACTGGCAGCCCTACGCCGAGCAGATGCTCGCGGTGCTTTCGGCCGAGCCGCTGCTCGTCAACACGGCGGTCGCTTACGCACCGCGTCCGCCGTGGCGGCCCGAGACCAAGTTCGAGCGTCGCGGCCTGGCGCTCGGGCACGGCGTGTGGGATCTGGTCTTCAGGCGACACGACGGGAGTGCCGCCGGCCGGCCGACGTGAAGCACGTGCAAGCGCCTGGAAGGCGCACAGGGCCCACAGGGCGCACAGGGCGCACAGGCCGCACAGGGCGCGCAGGGCGTGCCAGGCGTGCCCCTGGCGCACCGCGACGCGCCGCACCCGACTGCGCAACGCCCCCACACGGCAGCTGCCGCTGCAGCAAGGTTCACATCGCGCCCTGCCGGCCCGGCGGCGCGCAAGCCTGCTTCGAGGGTGCCGGACGATGGCCCGCCATGACGGTGTGTCGCGCGTCCGGTGCGCCCGCCGATGCGATGCCCGACGCCTGCGCGCGGCGCACGAACTGCAGGCACCGCAGCCGTCCCGACGACGGCCCCGCCGGCGTCGGGACGGTGCACACAGGGCCCGCGTCGGCGCTCAATCGGCCCACACCACCCACCCCATGGTGCCGGTCAGCAGCACGACGGCGCCGAAGGCGATGCGATACCAGGCGAACGGGACGAAGTCGTGCGTCGAGACGTAGCGGATCAGCCAGCGGATGCACAGCCAGGCGCTGAAGAAGGCCAGCACCGAGCCGATCACGAACACCGGGACGTCGGCCGCATGCAGCGCGTCGCGCTGCTTCCACACCGAGTAGGCGCCGGCGGCCATCAAGGTCGGGATGCCGAGAAAGAAGCTGAACTCGGTGGCCGCCTTGCGCGACAGGCCGAACACCATCGCGCCGATGATGGTGGCCCCCGAGCGGCTGGTGCCCGGGATCAGCGCCAGGCACTGCATGCAGCCGACGACGAGCGCGTCGCGCGCACTCATGTCCTCCACGGTCTCGACGCGCGCATGGCGCGTGCCTTGCAGATCGCGCGCGCCGTAAGCCGCCTTGTGGTGTCGCTCCACCCACAGGATCAGGAGGCCGCCGACGATGAAGGCCGTGGCCACCGGCAGCGGTGCGAACAGGTGCGCCTTGATCGCCTTGCCGAACAGCAGCCCGAGCACCGCCGCGGGCACGAAGGCGATCGCGATGTTGAGCACGAAGCGGCGCGCCAGCGCATCGCTGCCGACGCCGCGCACGGCGCGCCACAGCCGCAGGCGGTACTCCCAGAGGACGGCGATCATGGCGCCGGTCTGGATCGCGATCTCGAACACCTTGGCGGTCTCGCCCGTGAAGTCGAGCAGCGAGCCGGCAAGGATCAGGTGGCCGGTGGAGGAGATCGGCAGGAACTCGGTGAGCCCCTCGACGATGCCCATGACGGCGGCCTTGACGAGCAGCAGCAGGTCCACGGGGTGACAAACGGGTCGGACGACGAAGGCGCGCATCATAGTGAGCCTCGGCCGGGGAGTCCGACGCGGCGTCGAGCGCGACGTCCTGCACGCGCACCTGCGCCAGCCGCGCGCTGGCAGCGCCCGGCGGCGAGCGCAGCGCGGCGTCGAAGTCCAGGTGTGCGCTCCACCGGCCGCCCGTGAGTCGTTCGCGCGCCGCAAGATCGAGCGCGACCACGGGTCGATCGCGTTCGGGCGGCAGGCTCAGGCGCGGTGCCGCGAGCGCGAGATCGACCACGTCGCGCTCCCGACGTTCGAGCGCAAAGCGCCGCGCGACGAGCCGCTGCAGGTCGGCACGCGAGTGCGTCCACGTCGGCACGCCGAGCGGCTGCGCGCAGCCTGCGAGCGTCGCCGCCACGGCAACACCGAGTGCCCGCGCCGAGGCGGCGACGCGCAGACGGCGGCGCGCGGCGGGCCTCGGCGGATGCTTTGCAGGCCAGACGGCGGACGACGAGGATTCCGGACCATAATCGTGACCGACCAGTCAGTCAGTAGCTGTGAAAGCGACCCCCCGCTCGGCCCTGGGCGCGCCCGTTCGTGTGCGCCCCAGTCCGTCCCCGCGGGCCGCGGCGGCGGCGATGCCCCCGCTCGCGGCCACGGCGGCGGCGACGTCGAACTTCGCGCGCACGGCGTCGCCCGAGACGCCGGTGCGCCGGCGTCGCAAGGAAGCGCGCCCGCAGGAGTTGCTCGACGCGGCGCTCGCGCTCTTCGTCGAGAAGGGCTTCGCCGCCACGCGCGCCGAGGAGGTCGCACGGCGCGCCGGAGTCTCCAAGGGCACGCTGTATCTTTACTACCCGAGCAAGTCCGATCTGTTCAAGGCCGTGGTGCGGCAGACGCTCAGCCATCTCATCGCCGAAGGGCAGCAGAAGGTGGAGCAGTTCCAGGGCCCGAGCAGCGAACTGATCGCGACCCTGCTCGCGGGCTGGTGGGAGCGCGTGGGATGCACGCCGGCAGCGGGCATCCACAAGGTCATGCTGGCCGAGGCGCGCAACTTCCCCGATCTGGCACAGTTCTACGCCGACGAGGTCTTCGTGCCCGCGGAGCGCCTCTTTCACTCGGCGGTACGGCGCGGCATCGAACGCGGCGAGTTCCGCGCCCTGCCGCTCGACGCAACCACGCACGCGCTGATGGCACCGATGATCTTCCTCGCGCTGCAACAGCATTCGTTCGGCGCCTGCAGCGTGCGCGGCACCGAAACGCCCGAGCCGCTGGCGCTGCTGCAGACGCATCTGGAGATCATGCTGCACGGCCTCGAGGCGCCGCCGCGCAGCGCACAACCCGCAGCGGCGATCTCGGCCGGCCCGCCGGGCTCCCGGCGCGCGGCGACGAATCCGACGAATCCGACGAATCCGACGAATCCGACGAATCCGACGAATCCGACGAATCCGACGAATCCGACGAGTGCCACGAGGGCCGAGAGGGCCAAGAGCGCGGTGCGTGCCGCGTCGTCTCATGGCTGAACTGCGCAACGCTGCGCCACACCGCGCCTACGGGCGGCTCGCGCTGTGGCTCGCCGGTGTCGTGCTGGGGGTCGTGCTCGGCATGCTGCTCGCGCGCACGCTGGCCGAACGCCGCAGTGCGTCGGCGGCGCCCGCATCGGTGGCGGCGCCGACCGGTGCGGCGGCATCGTCGTCGGCGCTCGAGCTCGCGCCGATCGACATCGCCACCGCGACGAGCGCCGAGCTGACGCAGACGCTCGACGTCTCCGGCAGCCTGCGCGCCGTGCAAAGCGCCATGGTCAAGGCGCGCGTGGCGGCCGAGGTGCGCCGTCTCGACATGCGCGAAGGCGACCGGGTCGCCGCCGGGCAACTGCTCGGCCGGCTCGACGCGACCGAAGCCGAATGGCGGCTGCGCCAGGCCGACGACCAGGCGCGCAGCGCCGAAGCGCAACTCGCGATCGCGGTGCGCACGCTCGACAACAACCGTGCGCTGGTGGCGCAGGGCTTCATCTCGAAGAACGCGCTCGAGACCTCGGTGAGCAGCGAGGCCGCTGCGCGCGCCACCGTGCAGGCCGCGCGCGCCGCCGCCGAGCTGGCACGCAAGACGGTGAGCGACACCGAGATCCGCGCGCCCATCGCCGGGCTCGTCTCGCAGCGGCTCGTGCAGCCCGGCGAGCGCGTCGCCGTCGATGCGCGGCTGCTCGAGATCGTGGACCTGTCGCGCATCGAGCTCGAAGCCGCGATCGCACCGGCCGACGTGCTGGCACTGCGCGTCGGCCAGCCGGCGCGCATCTCGATCGACGGCCTGGGCGAGCGCATCGGCGCCCGGGTGGCGCGCATCAATCCGAGCGCCGCCAGCGGCACGCGCACGGTGATGGCCTACCTCGACGTCGAGCCGCACCCTGCCCTGCGCCAGGGGCTGTTCGCACGCGGCAGCGTCGAACTGGCGGCGCGACGCGCACTCGTCGTCCCGGCCTCGGCCGTGCGCCACGACCAGACGCGGCCCTACGTGCTCGGCGTCGAGGACGGCCGCGCCGTCGAGCGGCAGGTGAGCGTGGGCCTGCAGGGCGACGCCCTCTTCGACGGCCGGCGCGAGCGCGCGACCGAGATCACCGACGGGCTGGCCGCGGGCACCCTCGTGCTGCGCGGCACCGTGGGCAGCGTGCGCGCCGGCACGG
>JAFECX010000159.1 GCA_018241895.1 Pseudomonadota bacterium | reverse complement strand
CGCTCGATGCCGGCGTGCAGCGCATCGCGCTGGCGGCGCTGCGCCGCCAGCTCGCCGAGCTGCGCGGGCGCGCCGTGGACAGCGGCGCCGCCGTCGTGCTGGACAACGCCAGCGGCGACGTGCTGGCCTGGGTCGGCTCCGCCGCCGCGCCGCTGCCGGGCGCCGCCGCCGACGATGTCGACGCCGTGCTCGCGCGGCGCCAGCCCGGCTCGACGATCAAGCCGTTCGTGTACTCGCTCGCGCTCGAACGCCGGCTCCTCACGGCGGCAAGCCTGATCGACGACGCGCCGCTCGAACTGGCCGCCGGCGCCGGCCTGTACCAGCCGGCGAACTACGACCACGCCTACCGCGGTGCGGTGAGCGTGCGCACCGCGCTCGCCTCCAGCCTCAACGTGCCCGCCGTGCGCGTGGGCGCGATGCTCGGCATCGAGCCGCTGTTCGAACGGCTGCAGGCCCTCGGCCTCGACCTGTCGGAGAGCGCCGGCTACCACGGCTACGCGCTCGCGCTGGGCAGCGCCGACGTGACGCTGCTCGGCCTGACCAACGCGTATCGCGCGCTGGCCCGCGGCGGGCGCACGAGCCCGCCGCGCTGGCTCGACAGCGGGCGCACCAGCCCGCCGCGCTGGCTCGACAGCGGGCGCACCAGCCCGCCGCGCTGGCTCGACAGCGCGCGCACGAGCCCGCCGCGCTGGCTCGACAGCGGGCGCACGGGCGGGTCGCCCCCGCGGCCGGCCGGCGCCGCCGGCGAGGAGCGGCAAGTCATCGACCCCGCTGCCGCCTGGCTGGTGGCCGACATCCTGGCCGATCCCGCGGCGCGCGCCGCGGCCTTCGGACTCGACAGCCCGCTGGTCACGCGCGGCTGGGCGGCGGTGAAGACCGGCACCAGCAAGGACATGCGCGACAACTGGTGCCTGGGCTTCACCGCTCGCTACACGGTCGGCGTGTGGGTCGGCAACGCCGGCGGCGCGCCGATGCGCGCGGTGAGCGGTGTCTCGGGCGCCGCACCCGCATGGCGCGAGATCGTCTCCTGGCTGCACGCCGAAGCGCCCGCGCGCGCACCGGCGCGCCCGGGCGGGCTGCACGCCGAGGACGGCGAGTGGTTCCTCGAAGGCACGTCGGCACCGCGCCCGGGCTTCGCATCGCGCCTGGGCATCGACAGCCCGCGCGCGGGCAGCGTGTTCGCGCTCGACCCCGACATCCCACGCACTGCGCAACGGCTCGTGTTCGAGGGTGCGGCCGGCCGCTGGTTCGTCGACGGGCGCGCCGTCGGCGCCGGCACGCGGGTGAGCTGGCTGCCGCTGCCGGGCCGCCACGTGCTCGAACGGCGCGACGCCGACGGCAGCGAGCGCGTCGACTTCGAGGTGCGCGCGGCACCGCCGCCGCGCCGGCCTGCTGCGGCGCCTAAGCGCCCGAAGCGCTGAAGACGCGCTCGACGGCGGCGTCGATGACGACGCTGCACACGCTGTACAGCAGCGAGCCGACGAGCGCCGCCGTGAACCCGCTGACCCGGAACCCGTCGAGCACCGAGGCTGCGGCCCAGAACATCAGCGCGTTGATGACGAACAGGAACAGCCCCAGCGTCAGGATCGTCACCGGCAGCGTCAGCAGCACCAGCAGCGGGCGCACGAGGGTGTTCAGCAGGCCGATGACGAAGGCGGCGATCAACGCCGAGCCGAAGCTCGCGACGCTGACCCCGGCATCCAGCTCCGCCACCAGCAGCAGCGCGGCGGCGAGCAGCGCCCAACGCACGAGGATCTTCATGCACGCAGCATAGCGTGGCGCGGACGCGTCTTGCCTGCCTGTTCACCTATGAAAATCTCTTCTCGCCACGAGGGCGACGCATTACCATCGCCGCTGCTCGGCAACCCGCACGAGAAATGAGTCCCGAAGCGGCTGCGATCGCGGCAACACGAAGGCAGCAGCACGAGGCCTCACCAGGCGCCGGCATCCGACTCAACCACTGACGGAGTAACAGTCACATGGCAACTGCGAAGAAGGCGGCCAAGAAGGCCCCTGCGAAGAAGGCGCCGGCCAAGAAGGCCCCTGCGAAGAAGGCGCCGGCGAAGAAAGCCGCTGCGAAGAAGGCCGCGCCCGCGAAGAAGGCGCCGGCCAAGAAGGCCGCTGCGAAGAAGCGCGCCCCCAGCGCCGCCTTCATGAAGCTGATGACTCCGAGCGAAGCGCTGTCCGCCATCATCGGCGGCAAGGCGCTGCCGCGCACCGAGGTCACGAAGAAGGTCTGGGAGTACATCAAGAAGAACAGCCTGCAGGACAAGGCCAAGAAGACGATGATCAACGCCGATGCCAAGCTCAAGGAAGTGCTGGGCAAGGCGCAGGTCTCGATGTTCGAGATGACCAAGCTGATCAACTCGCACCTGAAGTGACGCCGGCGCAGCCGCCCGCGTGCGGCACGCCACGAGGGCCCCGCATGCGGGGCCGTTTTTTTGCGGCGGCGCGCGGCTCCATGGCCGTGAACGGCCGATGCGCAGGGTCTGCCGGCACCGCGCCACGCCGGCGCTGGCGGCCCGACGCGCCCCGTGGCGCGCGACGAACCCCTGCATTTCGGGCCTCGATGTGGGCTGGCAACTGCCCATAATCGCCCGTCGCGCACCGCCGCGCGTGCCATCCTGCGCCATGCTGCCGCCACGAACCCCGAATGTTCGCGCGACGTTCGCGTGGGCGTGTCTTGCATTGCTCACGCCGGCCGCGGCGGCGCCGCCCGACGACAGCGCGTGGGTGTCGCACACGATCGTGCGCGGCGACACGCTGATCGGCATCACGCAGCGCCTGCTCGCACCCGGCAGCGACTGGCGCACGCTGCAGCGGCTCAACCGCGTGCGCGAACCGCGCCGGCTGCCGGTGGGCACGGTGCTGCGCATCCCGGCCGCAATGCTGCGCGAGCAGCCGCAGATCGCCGAAGTGCTGCACGCGCACGGCGAGGTCCGGGTCGAGCGCGCGGGCCGGGACGCGGCGCCGCTGGCCGGCGGCGACGATCTCGCCGCCGGCGACACCGTGATCACGGGCACGCAGTCGTCGGCCACCCTGCGCTTTGCCGACGGCAGCCGCGTCCTCGTGCGGCCCGCGAGCCGCCTGCGCATCGAGCGCACGACGCGCCGCGGCGCGAGCGCGGATTTCGAGACCCGCGTGCGGCTCGATGACGGCAGCGCCGACACCCGCGTGCCGCCGCGCGCGGGCAACGCCACACGCCGCTTCGAGATGCGCACGCCGATGGCCCAGCTCGGCGTGCGCGGCACCGAGTTCCGCACCGTGGCCGCGCCGCAGCTCGCGCGCCTCGAAGTCCTCGAGGGCGCGGTGGCGATGAACGCCGCGGGCACGGCAGACATCGTCACCGTCGACGCCGGGCAGGGGGCGCAGGCCGCGGCGCAGGGCGTCGCCGCGCCGCGGCCGTTGCCTGCCGCACCGGTGCTCGATGCGATGCCGGCGCGCATCGAACGCTTGCCGCTGACCATCGGCTGGCCGGCGCAGCCCGGGGCCGCGCGCTACCGCGCGCAGCTCTTCGACGCGCAGGGCGGCCTCGTGCTCGACGGCCTGTTCGAGGCGCCGCTCGCGCGCTGGACCGAGGCCGTGCCGGACGGCGACTACGCGCTGCACGTGCGCAGTGCCGACGACGCCGGCCTCGAAGGCCGCGACGCCACGGCGGCCTTCGTGCTGGCCGCGCGGCCCGAACCTCCGCTGGTGAGCGCGCCGCGCGCCGGTGCCAGGCTGTCCGGGCCGCAGGTGCGATTCGAGTGGACGCGCAACCCCAACGCCGCGCACTACCGCCTGCAGCTGGCCGACAGCACCGACTTCGCCGCGCCGCGCATCGACCGCAGCGACCTCACCGAGCCGCAGCTCGTGCTCGACGTGCCCGCCGGCACGCACTACTGGCGGCTGGCGAGCATTCGCGCCGACGGCCACCGCGGCCCGTGGGGCGATGCACTGCGGTTCGAGCGCATCACGCTGCCGCCGGCGCCGACGAGCAGCGCGCCGAGCACCAGCGACGAAGGCGTGCTGCTGCGCTGGAGCTCGCCCGCCGCTGGCGCGCAGCGCTCGCACGTGCAGGTGGCGCGCGACGCGCAGTTCGCGCAGCTCGTCGTCGACGAGCAGACGACGGCCGACGCCTGGCTGCTGCACCATCCCGAGCCCGGCATCTATTACGTTCGCATCCGCTCGATCCAGGCCGACGGCTTTGCCGGCCCGTTCGGCGAAGTGCAGCAGCTCGACGTGGCGCCGGCGCGGCCCTTGTGGCCGGCGCTCGTGCCGATCGTGCTGTTCCTGCTGTTGTGAGGCCGCATGAGCCCGAGCGAGCCCGATCGGCACGGCAGCGGTGCGCCCGCCGGCAGCGCGCTGGCCGGTGCGCCCGCCGGCGCCGTGCCCATCGGCGCGCGCCGCGGGCGCGCCCTGTGGTGGCTGCCGCTGGCGGTGCTGGCCATCGGCCTGATCACCGCCTTTGCGCCCTTCGCCGCGCGGCTGTCGCAGCCGCTGCTCGACGCGCAGCAGCGCTGGCTGGCCCCGGACGCACCGGCGGCGGGGCTGCTGGTGGTGGACATCGACGACGCCTCGCTGGCTGCACTCGCGCCGCAGTTGGGCAGCTGGCCGTTCAGGCGTGATGTCTACGCGCTGGTGATCGAGCAGCTGCGCGAGCTGGGCGCGCGCGCCATCGTGATCGACCTGCTGCTCACCGATGTGCACGAGGGCGACGCCGCGCTGGCTCGGGCCATCGGCCGCGCCGGCGCGCCCGTGGTGCTGGCCGCGGCCGGCCTGCGGCACGCCATCGGCAACGGCCCGCGTCCGGCCGCACGCGACGCGGCCGACGGCACCGCCGCGGCGGGCGCCCTGTCGTGGCCCGCCCTGGCCCTGCCGGCCGAGTCGCTGTGGCCGGCGCCGGGACATCCGCCGCCGCTGGGCCTCGTCAGCGTGCCGCTGGATGCCGACGGCACGTTGCGCCGCCTTCCCTTGTGGCACGAGGTGCAGGGCCGGCGCTGGCCGTCGTTGCCGCTGGCGGTATGGCAGGCCGTGGATGGCCGCACGCCGCCCCCGCCCTGGCCGCTGGACGATCGGGGCTATGCCCATCTGACCTTCGGTGGCGCCGAGGCGGCGCCGCCCACGCTTTCCTTCGCCCGGCTGGCGCAGGCGGCGCTCGACCCGGCCGAGGCCGGCGCACTGGCGCCGCTGGTGCGCGCACGGGTGGTGTTCGTCGGCAGCAGCGCCCTGGCGGCCGACAGCGTGCTCACCGTGGCCGGCCAGATGCCGGCCACGCCGGTGCTGGCCCAGGTCTACGCCGCGCTGCGCGACGACACGCTGCTGCGTGCCGCGCCGCACTGGGCGCTGGCTCTGCCGCTGGCCGCGGCGCTGCTGCCGGCGCTGGCCATCGCCTGGCGCGGCCGCCCGCGCGTCGCACGCGACGGTGCACTCGTCGCCATCGCCGCACTCGCGGTGCTGGCGCTCGGACTGGGCCTGCTGCATGCGGCCCGCATGCCGGCGCTGACGCTGGCGCCCGCGGCGATGCTCGCCGCCACGCTGTGGCTGTCGCTGTGGTGCCACGAGCGCTCGCTGCAGCGACAGGCGCGCCACCTCGAGCACGCACGCGAGGTGGCGGCGGCCACCAGCCGCACGAAGAGCGAGTTTCTCGCCAATGTCAGCCACGAGATGCGCACGCCGATGAATGCGCTGCTGGGCGTCGCCGACCTGCTCGCCGACACGCCGCTCGACACCGAGCAACGCCGGCACGTGCAGGTCCTGCGCCAGTCGGGGCAGACGCTGCTGCAGCTGATCGACCACCTGCTCGACCTGGCCAAGATCGAGGCCGGGCGCTTCGAGCTGCAGCCGGCACCCTTCGCGCTGCGCCAGACGCTGCACGACATCATGTCGATGCTGCGTCCACGCGCACGGCAAAAGGGGCTCGCGTTCGAACTGCAGGTGGCCGACGACGTGCCCGAAGGCCTGCTCGCCGACCGCCATCGGCTCGGCCAGGCCGTCACCAACCTGCTGGCCAACGCGATCAAGTTCACCGCCAGCGGCGGCGTCATGCTGGACGTGCGGCGCGAGGGCGAGGAGCAGCTGCGGCTCGAGGTGCGCGACAGCGGGATCGGCATCGCGCCGTCGCGGCACGAGCAGATCTTCGAGCCCTTCTCGCAGGCCGACGGGACCATCACGCGCGTGTACGGCGGCACCGGGCTGGGGCTGGCGATCACGCGCCGCATCGCCGGACTGATGGGCGGGCGCGTGGACGTCGACAGCGCTCCGGGCGAGGGCAGCCGGTTTTCGCTCGTCGTGCCGCTGGTGGCCGCGGCGCTGCCGGCGGCGCCGCAGCACGCCGCCGAAATCCCCGCGCCACGGACGGCGGCGCGCGTGCTGCTGGCCGAGGACAACGACGTCAACGTCTACGTCTTCCAGGCCATGCTCGACGGCGAGCCGACCCGCGTCGACGTGGCCGTCAACGGCCCGACGGCGCTCGCGATGGCCCAGGAGCGCGTCTACGACATCATCTTCATGGACGTGCAGATGCCGGGCATGGACGGCCTCACCGTGACGCGCCGGCTGCGCGCCTTCGAGGCCGTGCAGGCCCGCCCGCGCACGCCGGTCGTGGCGCTGACGGCCAATGCCTTCGAGGAGGATGTGCGGGCCAGCCGCGAGGCCGGCTGCGACCGCCACCTGCGCAAGCCGTTTTCCAAGCGTGAGCTGCTGGCGACGATCGCCGAGCTGGCGACGGCGCCGGCCGCAAGCGCAGCGGTGCTGCCGGGGGCTGCCCCCGGCGCCCCGCCCGCCGCGCAGGCGGCGGCCGCGACCCCGGTGCTCGACGAGCACGAAGCGATCGCGCGCCTGGGCGGCGACCTCGGGCGCCACCAGCGCGTGCGCGAGCACGCCGCGGTCTTCGTGGCGCGCTGGGCCGACGACTTCGAGCAGGCACGACGCGAGGGCCGCGCCGAGCAGATGCAGGCCCTCGTGCACGACCTGCACGAGATCGCCAGCCGCATCGGGGCGCATCCGCTGGCGCGGGCCGCGGCACGGCTCGAGCAGTCGTTGCGCGAGGCACCCGGCGGCGCGCCCGACGCGAGCGCGTACGCCGCCGTGCGCGACGCCGCGGTGCCGGTGATCGCGGCGCTCGGCCGGCCGGACTGAGCGCCCGTGAGCCCGTGAGCCCGTGAGCCCGTGAGCCCGTGAGCCGGCGAAGACCGGAATCACGCCCGATTCAGGTCTTCACAGGATGCGATCCGGCTCTCTGGGCACGGCTCGGGCCGCGGCGGCGACGGCCGAAGCATCCTGTGCCGCGGCGGCGACGGCCGGCGCATCCTGCGCCACGGCGGGCGGCGCCGCAGCCAGCACCTTGCGCAGCCAGCACCCGGTGTGGCTCGCTGCGCAGCGCGCCACCTCCTCGGGCGTGCCCGCGGCCACCACGCGCCCGCCACCGGCGCCGCCTTCGGGGCCCATGTCGACGATCCAGTCGGCGCTCTTGACGACATCGAGGTTGTGCTCGATGACGACGATGGTGTTGCCGGCGTCGCGCAGCGCGAGCAGCACCCCGAGCAGCATGCCGATGTCGTGGAAATGCAGCCCCGTGGTCGGCTCGTCGAGGATGTACAGCGTACGCCCGGTGTCGCGCTTGGACAGCTCGAGCGCGAGCTTGACGCGCTGCGCCTCGCCGCCCGACAGCGTGGTGGCGCTCTGGCCGAGGCGGATGTAGCCCAGCCCCACGTCGAGCAGCGTGCGCAGCTTGCGCGCGATCGCCGGCACGGCGCCGAACAGCGCGTGCGCGTCCTCCACCGTGAGGTCGAGCACCTGGGCGACGTTCAGCCCCTTGTAGAGGATCTCGAGCGTCTCGCGGTTGTAGCGCCGCCCGCGGCAGGTGTCGCAGGGCACGTAGACGTCGGACAGGAAGTGCATCTCGACCTTGATCACGCCGTCGCCCTCGCAGGCCTCGCAGCGCCCGCCGCCCGAGGCCGCCGGCACGTTGAAGCTGAAGCGCCCGGCGCCGTAGCCGCGCTCGCGCGCCGCCGGCACCTCGGCGAACAGTTCGCGGATCGGCGTGAACAGGCCCGTGTAGGTGGCCGGGTTGCTGCGCGGCGTGCGCCCGATCGGGCTCTGGTCGACGGCGATCACCTTGTCGAGGTGCTCGAGGCCGTCGATGCGCTCGTGCGGCGCCGGCTCGGCCTGGCTGTGGTGCAGCCGGCGCGCCACCGCGGCGTACAGCGTGTCGTTGACGAGCGTGCTCTTGCCCGAGCCGCTGACGCCGGTGACGCAGGTGAACAGACCCACCGGCAGCTCGACGTCGACGCCCTGCAGGTTGTTGCCGCGCGCGCCGACGATCCTGAGCACGCGCGGCGCGCCGTGGCCGTCCCGACCGTCCCGACCGTCCCGCTCGCCGCGCTCGTTCCGCTCGCCCCGCTCGCCCCGCTCGCCCCGCTCGCCCCGCTCGTCCCGCTCGCCGCACTCGCCCCGCGCGCCTGGGCCGGCCGGGCGCGCGCGCCGCGCCGGCACCGGGATCGCGAGCGTGTGCGCCAGGTAGCGCCCGGTGAGCGAGGCCGCATCGGCCGCCACCTCGGCCGGCGTGCCCGCGGCCACGACCTCGCCGCCGTGCACGCCGGCGCCCGGGCCCATGTCGATGCACCAGTCGGCGGCGCGGATCATGTCCTCGTCGTGCTCGACCACGAGCACGCTGTTGCCGAGGTCGCGCAGCCGCCTGAGCGTGCCGATCAGGCGCGCGTTGTCGCGCTGGTGCAGCCCGATGCTCGGCTCGTCGAGCACGTACATCACGCCCGTCAGGCCGCTGCCGATCTGGCTCGCCAGGCGGATGCGCTGCGCCTCGCCGCCGGACAGCGTGTCGGCGCCGCGCTCGAGGCTGAGGTAGCCCAGCCCGACGTCGACGAGGAAGGCCAGGCGCGAGCGGATCTCGCGCAGGATCTTGGCCGCGATCGCGCCCTTGGCGCCTTGCAGCTGCAGCGCCTCGAACGAGGCGAGCGCAGCGGCCAGCGTCGCGCGCTCGACGTCGTGGATCGCGCGCCCCTGCACGCCCGGCACCGCGTCGAGGAAGACGTGGCGCGCTTCGCGCCGTAGGCGCGCGCCGTGGCACTCGGGGCAGGGACGCGCGGCCTGCAGGCGCGCGAGCTCCTCGCGCACGGCGGCCGAATCGGTCTCGCGCAGGCGGCGCGCGAAGGCCGGGATGATCCCCTCGAACGGATGCGTGCGCCGCACGACGCGCGCGCGGCCCTTGCCGGCGGCGGACTCGGCGCGGTATTCGAACTCGATCGCCTCGCTGCCCGAGCCGTACAGCAGCAGCCGCTGCGCCGCCTCGGGCAGCGCCTCGAACGGCTGCTCGAGGTCGAAGCCGGCGTGCCGCGCCACGCTCTCCAGCAGGCTGTAGGTGTAGGCGTTGCGCCGGTCCCAGCCCTTGACGGCGCCGGCGGCCATCGACAGGCTCGGGAAGGCCACCACGCGCGCCGGGTCGAACGCCGTCACCACGCCCAGGCCGTCGCAGCCCGGGCAGGCGCCGATGGGCGAGTTGAAGCTGAACAGGCGCGGCTCGAGCTCGGCCAGGCTCCAGCGGCACACCGGGCAGCCGTACTTGCTGGAGAACAGGTGCTCGCGGCCCTGGCGCGGCGCGCCGCCTTCGCCGGCGCCGGCGGGCGCGTCCATCTCGAGCGCGATGGCGCGCCCGTCGGCGATGCGCAGCGCGGCCTCGAAGCTCTCGGCCAGGCGCTGCACCATCGCCGGGCCGCACTTGAGGCGGTCGACGACGACGTCGATGTCGTGCTTGTCGGCCTTGTTCAGGCGCGGCAGCGCGTCGGCCTCGAAGACCTCGACGCCGCGGCCTTCGCCGCCGATGCGAAAGCGCACGTAGCCGCGTGCACGCATGTCGTCGAACAGTTCGGCGAACTCGCCCTTGCGCTCGCGCACCACCGGCGCCAGGATCATGAGGCGCGTGCCCTCGGGCAGCGCGCGCACCGCGTCGACCATCTGCGCGACGCTTTGCTGCACCAGCGGCAGGCCGTGCTCGGGGCAGTAGGGCGTGCCGGCGCGCGCGTACAGCAGCCGCAGGTAGTCGTGGATCTCGGTCACCGTGCCGACGGTGGAGCGCGGGTTGTGCGAGGCGGCCTTCTGCTCGATGGCGATGGCCGGCGACAGGCCCTCGATGACGTCGACGTCGGGCTTGTCCATGAGCTGCAGGAACTGCCGCGCGTAGGTCGACAGGCTCTCGACGTAGCGGCGCTGGCCCTCGGCGTACAGCGTGTCGAACGCCAGGCTCGACTTGCCCGAGCCCGACAGCCCCGTGACGACGACCAGCGCGTGCTTCGGGATGTCGAGGTCGATGTTCTTCAGGTTGTGCGTGCGGGCCCCCCGGATGCGCAGCATCCGGGCTTCTTCGGGCGGGACGCGCAGCATCGGCGGCTCATCCGTGGGCGCGCGGTGGGGGTCGGACGGCATGGGCGGCAGGCGGACTAACCGGCCATCATAGAGAGCGCGCAAGAAGGCAGACCCTGCGCTTGCGGGGGCCGCGCGCACTCGACGCAGGGCCGGTGATCGACACCAGACGTCTCGACGTCTATCATCGGAACCCATGGACGCGCCCGCCCGGAAGACCCGCCACCGTCCGGGCGAGGTTCGCGATGCGATCGTCCGTTCACTGGTGCGACACGAGGGCCGGGCGTCGGTCGCCGCGATCGCCGAAGACGTGAACGGCGAGTTGGGCGTTGTCCCGTCGTCGTCGGTCCGCTCGTACCTGCGGCTCAACACGCCCGCGTTGTTTGCCCGCGCCGAGCGCGGCCAGTACACGCTGGCCGGGTTCGAACCCGACGCGGCGTCTTCGCGCGCGCCGCTTGGCGGTTCGTTCCGCGAAACGACGATCGGGCGTGCGAAGCTGATCCACGGCGAGTGCCTCGATTGGCTCGCCGGTCAACCCGCCCATAGCATCGAGGCGGTCGTCACCGACCCGCCTTATGGGCTGATCGAGTACAGCGAGGTCGAGCAGTCGAAACTGCGGGCCGGCCAGGGCGGCGTGTGGCGCATCCCGCCACAGTTCGACGGCGCGAAGCGCGCACCGTTGCCCCGCTTCACGGTGCTGAAGGCCGACGACCTGGCCGAACTGGACCGCTTCTTCCACGAATGGGGGCGCGCGCTTTCACGCGTGCTGGTGCCGGGCGCCAACGTCGTGGTGGCCAGCAATCCGCTGCTCTCGTTCGTGGTGTCGTCCGCGCTCGCGCGCGCCGGCCTCGAGCGGCGCGGTGAGATCGTGCGCCTGACGATGACGATGCGCGGCGGCGACCGTCCGAAAGCGGCGCACGTCGAATTCGCCGACGTGAGCGTGATGCCACGCTCGATGTGGGAGCCGTGGCTGCTGTTCCGCAAGCCGTTGGACGGGCGCGTCCAGGACAACCTCCGCCGTTGGGGCACGGGTGGATTTCGCCGCATCTCCTCGGCGCGGCCGTTCGGCGACGTCATCGAATCCGCCCCGACGCGCGCCGCCGAGCGCAAGCTCGCGCCGCATCCGAGCCTGAAGCCGCAGGCCTTCCTGCGCCGCGTGGTGCGAGGCGTGCTACCGCTGGGTCGCGGCGTGGTGCTCGATCCGTTCGCCGGCTCGGGCTCGACGCTCGCCGCGGCCGATGCGGTGGGCTACCCCAGCATCGGCGTGGAGCGCGACGCGCGCTACTTCGCGCTCGCCGTCGAATCCGTGCCCCGTTTGGCGGCGCTGCGCACGGCCGACGACGAATCGCGATAGACCCAGTATTGCCGCAGCTTCGCGATCCCGGCTGCGTGCAGGGTGGCCGTGCGCGTGCCGAGCTCTGCGCGCGGGTTGCGGCGGAAGTCGTCGAGGGTCACGTGGCCGAGGTAGACCTCCGTGAACACCAGCGCATCGCGGTCGGCTGCCGGTTCGCCGAGGTTGTCGACCCGGTAGACGAAGACGCACATCCACTGGTTGCGCGCGCCGTGTGTATCGACGGCCCCGCCGGCCTTGCGCGTGGTCTTGATCTCGACACCCTGTTCGCCGGCCCGGATCCTGTCGTTCGGATAGACGCCGCGCACGACGAGATCCGGGTGCCCGTTGAACCAGGCGTTGACGACGAGGCTGCGACTGTGCCGGGCCAGGCTGGCGCTCAACATGTCCGACAGAACGCCCGACAGGATCGCCGGACGCAGCATGTCATCGAGGCGCGCGAGGCCCTTGGCCACGAGGCCGACGTTCACGTCATGGAAGAAGTCGTAGACATCCTGCATCGCGAGCCGGAAGTCTTCGCGGCGAAGATTGAACGGCAAGGTCGCCGCAGGATTGAAGCCCGACTCGTCAGGCACGTTCCTGCGCACCGGCATCGCGCTTCCTCCCGCTGTCCAGGACGCGAAGTATCTCCAGCCCGTAACGCTCGAGCTTCTTCGCGCCCACGCCGCCGATGCCGGCGAGCGCATCGAGCGTGGCCGGCCGCTCGCGCGCGAGCTGGACGAGCGTGCTGTCGTGGAACACGACATAGGCCGGCAGGTTGTGGGCGCGCGCCACCTCGGTGCGCCAGGCCTTGAGCGCGTCGAAGCGGGCCTGCTGCGCGGCGTCCAGTGGCGGCGCCTCAGATGCAGCCGCGCCTGCAGTGCCAGCGGCAGCGGCCACCTGCCGGCGATCGCCTTCGTCGCCGCCGCGCCGGCCCTTGGGGGCGCGCGAGCGCGTCGCGCCCGGCGTGCGGGCGGCCGGCCGGCGCAGGCGGATCGGCACCGCGCCGCGCAGCACCTCGCGCGAGCTGGCGCTGAGCACCAGCGTGTGGAACTCGCCCTCGGCGCGCAGGTGGCCCAGCGCGATCAGCTGGCGCAGCACGCCGCGCCACTGCGACTCGGAGAGCTCGGCGCCGATGCCGAAGGTCGACAGCTCGTCGTGTCCGTACTGCGCCACGCGCTCGGTGCGCTTGCCGCGCAGCACGTCGATCAGATGGCCGGCACCGAAGGCGCGCGGCGCGCGCCGGCCGCCGTGCCGCTGGAAGCGGTAGATGCACGACAGCAGCTTGCGCGCCGCCTCGGTGCCGTCCCAGGTGGCGGGCGGCGCAAGGCAGTTGTCGCAGTTGCCGCAGTGCGCGCACGGCGCGGCGTCGGGCGGCGCGGCTTGCAGCGCTGTTTGCAGCGCTGTTTGCGGCGCGGGCGCGCCGTGCGCCGGTGCCGGCGCGCGCTCGCCGTCGGGCGCCGGCCGCAGCGGCACATCGGCGCCGGCGCACGCTTGCACGACGCGACGCCCGTCACCCGTTGCGTCACCCGTTGCGTCACCCGTCGCGCCGCCCGTCGCGCCACCCGTCGCGCCGCCCGTTGCGTCATCCGTTGCGCCGCCCGTTGCGCTGTCCGGCGCGCGGTCCGGCGCGCCGCCATAGCGCTCGCCGAAATAGCCCAGCAGCCGCACGCGGCGGCAGTCGTGCGCCTCGGCCAGGCCGAGCAGGGCATCGAGCTTGGTGCGCTGCAGCCGCTTGAACTCCTCGTCGGCCTCGCTCTCGTCGATCATGCGGCGCTGCTGCACCACGTCCTGCAGGCCGTACGCCATCCAGGCGTCGGCGGGGAGGCCGTCGCGGCCGGCGCGGCCCGTCTCCTGGTAGTAGCCCTCGATGTTCTTGGGCAGGTCCAGATGGGCGACGAAGCGCACGTCGGGCTTGTCGATGCCCATGCCGAAGGCGATCGTGGCCACCATCACGATGCCGTCCTCGCGCAGGAAGCGATCCTGGTTGGCGCGCCGCACGTCGGCGTCGAGTCCGGCGTGGTACGGCAGCGCGTCGAAGCCCTCGGCGCGCAGCCACGCGGCCGTCTCCTCGACCTTCCTGCGCGTCTGGCAGTAGACGATGCCGGCGTCGCCCGCGTGCTCGTCGCGCAGGAAGGCGAGCAGCTGGCGCTTCGCGTCGTCCTTCTCGACGATGGTGTAGCGGATGTTCGGGCGGTCGAAGCTGGAGACGAAGATGCGCGCCGCGCCGAGCTCGAGCCGCTCGACGATGTCGGCGCGCGTGTGCGCGTCGGCGGTGGCGGTGAGCGCCAGGCGCGGCACGCCGGCGTAGCGCTCGTGCAGCGCCGTGAGGCCCAGGTACTCGGCGCGGAAGTCGTGGCCCCACTGGCTGACGCAGTGCGCCTCGTCGATGGCGAACAGCGCGAGCAGGCCGCGCTCGTGCAGCGAATCGAGCATCGCCAGGAAGCGCGGCGTGAGGATGCGCTCGGGCGCCGCGTACAGCAGCGGCAGCCGCGCGGCGAGCAGATCGCGCTCGATGCGCCGCGCCTCGTCGCCCTCGAGCGTGGAGTTGAGGAAGGCCGCGGCGACGCCCAGCTCGTCGAGCGCGCCGACCTGGTCGTGCATGAGCGCGATGAGCGGCGAGACCACCACCGTCACGCCCTGGCCGCGGCGGTGCCGCAGGATGGCCGGCACCTGATAGCACAGGCTCTTGCCGGCGCCGGTGGGCATCAGCACCAGCGCATCGCCGCCGGCGGCGACGTGCTCGACGACCGCTTGCTGCTGGCCGCGAAACGACGCGTAGCCGAAGACCTCGTGCAGCACGGCGAGCGCGGCGCGCACCTCGTGCACCTCGTGCACCTCGTGCACCTCGTGCACCTCGTGCACCTCGTGCGCCTCGGGCGCCTCGGGCGCAGTGTGCGCGGCGCGCGCGGGGGGCGCGGCAGTGGCGCGGGCAGTGTCGGCAAGCGCGGTCATGGGCTCGCACGCGATCGTACGCGAGCGTGTGTGGCGCAGCCGCAGCCGCCGCCTCGCACCAGGCGGTGCCGACCGGCGGGTGCCCCCACGCGAGTGGCCCTTCGGCGCGGGCGGCACGATGCAGCGCCCGACGATAATCGCCTCGCGACCGGCCGCGATCGGCCACGATCGCGCAACCGCCCCAAGGGAGCAGCCATGGCCTCGGTCAACAAAGTCATCCTCGTCGGCAACCTGGGCCGCGACCCCGAAGTGCGCTACGCGCCCAGCGGCGCGGCGATCTGCAACGTCACCATCGCCACCAGCCGCAACTGGAAGGACAAGACGAGCGGCGAGCGCCAGGAGGAAACCGAGTGGCACCGCGTCGTCTTCTACGACCGGCTGGCCGAGATCGCCGGCGAGTACCTGAAGAAGGGCCGCCCCGTCTACGTCGAGGGGCGCCTGAAGACGCGCAAGTGGACCGACAAGGACGGCGTAGAGAAGTACACGACCGAGATCATCGCGCAGGAGATGCAGCTGCTCGGCAGCCGCGAGGGCGGCGCGATGCCGGGTGACGACGCCAGCTCGGCAACGCCGCGCGCCGCGCCCGCAGCACGCAGCGCGCCGCCGGCCAAGCCCGCGCCCAAGCCGGCGACCGGGTTCGACGACATGGACGACGACATCCCGTTCTAGAGAGCAGCCAACCGGGCGCGGCAGCGCACCTGCCGCGGCACAGCGGACGAGCGAGGGGCCTTCGGGCCCCTCTTTCGTTGCCGGCGGGCGCGCCATCGACGTGTCGCGATGCCGTGCACAGCGGCTGGACTTGATACCCCACCAGGTATTTGGTAGGATACCTGCAAAGACATCCCGTCCGGCCCACCATGCACCTCCTCCGCCTTTGCGCCGTCACGCTCGCCGCGTTCGCGCTGGCCTGCGTCGCCACGGCACAACCGACGGCCGCGACCGGCGCCGCGCCAGTGCCGACCCTCGTCGCCGGTGACGCCACCGCGGCGCCCGTGTTCGAGCTCGACGGCGCGCTGCAGGCGATCCGCCAGAGCACGATCGCCGCGCAGGTGCCGGGCAACGTGCTCGCGCTCGCCGTCAAGGCGGGCGACCGCGTGCGCGCCGGCCAGCCGATCGCACGCATCGACGAGCGCGACGTGCAGGCGGCGCTGGCGCGCACCGACGCCGGCGTCGCGCAGGCCGACGCCGAGCTGCGCAACGCGCGCGTCGCAGCCGAGCGCACGCGCGAGCTGCGCGCGCAGGGCTTCGTCAGCCAGGCGGCGCAGGACACCGCCGACACGCAACTGAAGGCCGCGCAGGCCGGCCTGCGCCAGGCCGAGGCGGCACGCACGCAGGCCGCGCTGGCGCGCGGCTTCGCCGCCGTGGCGTCGCCGTTCGACGCCGTCGTGCTGGCCACCCATGTCGAGCCGGGCGACCTGGCGGCGCCGGGCCGTCCGCTGGCCACCGTCTACGTGCCGGGCCAGCTGCGCGCCGTGGTGCAGGTGCCGGCGTCGCGCTCGGCGGCGGCGCGCGCCGCGAGCAGGGTCGAGGTGCAGTTGCCCGACGGGCGCTGGATCGAGCCGGCCAACCGCGTCGAACTGCCCGGCGCCGACCCGGTGTCGCAGACCGTCGAGTGGCGCTTCGACCTGCCCACTGCCGTGGCCGCGCCGCTGCTGCCGGGCGCCGCGGTGCGCGTGCGCTTCACGGGGCTCGCGCAGGGGCAGGCCGCGGGCACGCGGGCGCGCCTCGTCGTGCCGGCGAGCGCGGTGCTGCGCCGCGGCGAGCTCACCGCCGTCTATGCCGCCGCGGGCGCGTCGTGGCAGCTGCGCTCGGTGCGCCTGGGCGCGCGCCAGGGCGACGCGGTCGAAATCGTCGCCGGCCTGAAGGCGGGCGAGCGCATCGCGCTCGATCCGGTGCGCGCCGGCTTGCTCGGCGCCGTGCCGCAGTGACGCGGGCCGCAGCCACCGGCGCCGCTGTGACCATGTCCGCCCACACACCCGGCGAAACGGACGCGCCTGCGCCGGCCGACGTCCACGCGCCGTCGCAGGCCGACGTCCGCGCCCCTGCGCCGGTCGACGTCCGCGCGCCGGCGCCGGCCGACGGCAGCGCGGCGGCGCCGCGCCTGGGCCTCTCGGGCCGCCTGGCCGCGACGTTCCAGAGCCACGCGCTAACGCCGCTGCTGGCGCTGGTGGCGCTGCTGCTGGGCCTGTTTGCCGTGCTGGTGACGCCGCGCGAGGAGGAGCCGCAGATCAACGTCACGATGGCCAACGTGCTGATCGCGTTCCCGGGCGCGGGCAGCGCCGACGTGCAGAACATGGTGGCGCGCCCCGCCGAGCAGGTGCTCGGGCAGATCGCCGGCATCGAGCACACGTATTCGATCGCGCGCCCGGGCATGGCCATCCTCACCGTGCAGTTCAAGGTCGGCGTGCCGCGCACCGAGGCGCTGGTGCGCCTGTACGACGTGCTCAACGCCAACCAGGACTGGCTGCCGCGCGACCTGGGCACGCTCACGCCCGTCGTCAAGCCCAAGGGCATCGACGACGTGCCGGTGTTCGCCGTGACGCTGTGGGGGCGCGACGCCGCCTCGGGCCTCGAGCTCGAGCGCATCGCGCACTCGATGGAGGCGGAGCTCAAGCGCGTGGCCGGCGTGCGCGAGGTCGCCACCCTCGGCGGCCCCGGGCGCGCGGTGCAGGTCACGCTCGATCCGTCGCGGCTGCGCGAGCGCGGCGTCGACCTGCTGCGGCTGAAGCAGACGCTGGCCGCGGCCAACCAGGGCATGCCCTCGGGCGTGGTCGCCAACGCCGAGGGCGCCGGCACGCTGGCCGTCGAGACCGGCGGCTTCCTGCGCGACGCCGACGATGTCGGCCAGGTCGTGGTCGGCGTCAGCCAGGGCCGCCCGGTCTACCTGCGCGAGGTCGCGCGCATCGAGGCCGGCGCGGCGCAGCCGGCGCAGTACGTGTGGTATTCGCCCGGCGCGGCGGCCGGCGCCGGCGACAAGGTCGCGGGGCCCGCGCTCGAAGGCTATCCCGCGGTCACGATCACGGTCACCAAGAAGCCGGGCGAGAACGCGGTCGACGTGGCGCGCGCGGCGCGTGCGCGCGTCCAGGCGCTGCACAACGAACTGATCCCCGCCGGCATCGAGGCCACCGTCACGCGCAACTACGGCGAGACGGCGGCCGACAAGGCCAACAAGCTGATCCAGAAGCTCGCCTTCGCCACCGCCAGCGTGATCCTGCTCGTCGGCCTGGCGCTCGGGCGGCGCGAGGCGGTGATCGTCGGCGCCGCGGTCATCCTGACGCTGACGGCGACGCTCTTCGCGAGCTGGGCCTGGGGCTTCACGCTCAACCGGGTGAGCCTCTTTGCGCTCATCTTCTCGATCGGCATCCTGGTCGACGACGCCATCGTGGTGGTCGAGAACATCCACCGCCACATGGCGCTCGAGCCCGGCCGCACGCTGGCCCAGATCATCCCGCCGGCGGTCGACGAGGTGGGCGGGCCGACCATCCTCGCCACCTTCACCGTGATCGCGGCGCTGCTGCCGATGGCCTTCGTCACCGGCCTGATGGGCCCGTACATGAGCCCGATCCCGATCAACTCGAGCTTGGGCATGGCGCTGTCGCTGGTGATCGCCTTCACCGTCACGCCCTGGCTGGCCCTGAAGCTGATGAAACACCACCCGGGGCCGCAGGGCGATGGGGCGGGCGAGCATGCGGCGGCGCCCGACAGACTGGCGCGCGCGCTGCAGCGACTCTTCCGGCGCGCGCTGCTGCCGCTGCTCGACAGCGCGAAGAAGCGCTGGCTGCTGCTGGCCGGCGTGCTGGTGGCGCTGTTCCTGTCGGTCGGGCTGGCCGCCGTCGAATGGGTGGTGCTGAAGATGCTGCCCTTCGACAACAAGAGCGAGTTCCAGCTCGTCGTCGACATGCCGGCGGGCACCGCGCTCGAAGACACCGCGGCCGCGCTGCACGACTTCTCGGCCTTCCTCGTGCGCCAGCCCGAGGTGGAAAACCTGCAGGGCTACGCCGGCACCGCCAGCCCGATCACCTTCAACGGCCTGGTGCGCCAGTACTACCTGCGCGCCGACGCCGAGATGGGCGACCTGCAGGTCAACCTGGTCGACAAGCACCACCGCAGCGAGCAGAGCCACGCCATCGCGCAGCGCCTGCGCCCCGAGCTGGAGCGGATCGCGGCGCGCCACGGCGCGCGCATCAAGGTGGTCGAGGTGCCGCCCGGCCCGCCGGTGATGAGTCCGATCGTGGCCGAGGTCTACGGCCCCGACGAGGCCGGCCGCCAGCAGCTTGCCGCGCGCCTGGCGCAGGCCTTCCACGACACGCCCGACATCACCGCCATCGACACCTCGCTGCGCGAGGACGCGCCGCGCGCCTTCCTGCGCGTCAACCGCCAGCGCGCCGAGTCGCTCGGCATCGCGGTCGCGGCCATCGCCGCCACGGTGCAGGGCGCCCTCGGCGGCATGGACGCGGCCTGGCTGCACGACGGCCACAGCAAGTACCCGGTGCCGGTGCGGCTGCAACTGCCGCGCGACGCGCAGGTGGGGCTCGACGCGCTGCTCGCGCTGCCGCTGCGCGCGGCCGACGGCCAGCTCGTGCCGTTGTCCGAACTGGTGCGCGTCGACCGGGGCGTCATCGACAAGCCGCTCTACACCAAGGACCTGCAGCACGTGAGCTACGTCTACGGCGACGTCGGCGCCGGCGGCCGGACGCCGGACTCGCCGCTGTACGGCCTGTTCGGCATCCGCAGCCGCCTGGCCGCAGCGGCGCTGCCCGGCGCCGGCGCGCTCGGCGAATACTGGATCCGCCAGCCGGCCGACCCCTACCGCCAGTACGCGCTGAAGTGGGACGGCGAGTGGCAGGTCACCTACGAGACCTTCCGCGACATGGGCGCGGCCTACGCCGTGGGGCTGATCCTGATCTACCTGCTGGTGGTGGCGCAGTTCCGGAGCTACCTCACGCCGCTGGTGATCATGGCGCCGATCCCGCTCACGATCATCGGCGTCATGCCCGGGCACGCGCTGCTGGGCGCCAGCTTCACCGCCACCTCGATGATCGGCATGATCGCGCTGGCCGGCATCATCGTGCGCAACTCGATCCTGCTGGTCGACTTCATCGAGCTGCAGGTGGCGCGCGGCATGCCGTTCAAGGCCGCCGTGGTCGACGCGGCCGCGGTGCGCGCGCAGCCGATCGCGCTCACCGCGCTGGCGGCGATGACGGGCGCCCTGTTCATCCTCGACGACCCGATCTTCAACGGGCTGGCGATCTCGCTGCTGTTCGGCATCGGCGTGAGCACGCTGCTCACGCTCGTCGTCATCCCGGTCCTGTACTACGCGATGAACCACCGGCGCCTCGAGGCGGGTGGCGGCGATGCCGCGCCGCCGGTGCCAGCCGTGCCGCCCGTGCTGCCGCCCACGCCGCCGACGCGCGATGGCGCCGCGCCAGCGCAGCCCTGATCGACCCACCCGCAACCCCGCACCACCGGAGATCTGCCATGGCCCACATCGTCATCGTCGGCGCCGGACTCGGCGGCATGCCCGCGGCCTACGAGCTGCGCGCCATCCTGCCCAGGGAGCACCGCATCACGGTCGTCAACGCGATCGAGCGCTTCCAGTTCACGCCGTCCAACCCCTGGGTGGCCGTCGGCTGGCGCCAGCCCGATGCGGTGACGCTGCCGATCGCGCCGGCACTCGAGCGCAAGGGCATCGGCTTCGTCGGCAAGCCGGTCGCGGCCATCGACGCCGCGGCCAACGCGCTCACGCTCGAAGGCGGCCAGCGCGTCGACTACGACTACCTGGTCATCACCACCGGCCCGAAGCTCGCCTTCGACGAGGTGCCGGGCGCCGGGCCGCGCGGCGGCCACACGCATTCGGTGTGCACCACCGGCCACGCCGAACTGTTCTGGGCCGACTACCAGGAGTTCCTGAAGGACCCGGGGCCGATCGTCGTCGGCGCCATGCCCGGCGCGAGCTGCTTCGGCCCGGCCTACGAGTTCGCCTTCATCGTCGACGCCGACCTGCGCAGGAGGAAGCTGCGCCACAAGGTGCCGATGACCTACGTCACCTCCGAGCCCTACATCGGCCACCTCGGCCTGGCCGGCGTCGGCGACAGCAAGAGCATGCTGGAAAGCGAGCTGCGCGGCCACGACATCAGGTGGATCACCAACGCCAGGACGACCAAGGTCGAGCCGGGCAGGCTCTACACGACCGAGCTCGACGACGCCGGCCAGCCCAAGAAGGAGCACGAAATCGCCTTCAAGCTCGCGATGATGCTGCCGGCCTTCAAGGGCGTGGACCCGGTGGCGGCGGTGCCCGAGCTGTGCAACCCGCGCGGCTTCGTGCTCATCGACGAGCACCAGCGCAGCAGGAAGTACCGCAACATCTACTCGGCCGGCGTGTGCGTCGCCATCCCGCCGGTGGAGGCGACGCCGGTGCCCACCGGCGCGCCCAAGACCGGCTACATGATCGAGTCGATGGTGAGCGCGATCGCGCACAACATCGCCGCCGAGCTCGCCGGCAAGCCGGCCACCGCCAAGGGCACCTGGAACGCGATCTGCCTGGCCGACATGGGCGACACCGGCGCCGCCTTCGTCGCGCTGCCGCAGATCCCGCCGCGCAACGTCAACTGGTTCAAGAAGGGCAAGTGGGTGCACCTGGCCAAGATCGCCTTCGAGAAGTACTTCATGCGCAAGATGAAGACCGGCAACGCCGAGCCGGTGTACGAGAAGTACGTGCTCAAGGCGCTGGGCATCGAGCGCCTGTCCGAGCGCTGAGGCGCAGCTGCGGCGCCCGGGTTCCACCTGCGAACGCTTCCGTTTTCCCGCCAACCCCGAAGGAGTCACTCCCATGACCATCGAACGCTACATCCGCATCCTGGCCGGTTCCGTCGTGCTGCTCTCGCTCGCGCTGGGCGTCGAGGCCAGCCCGCTGTTCCTCGGCAAGTGGTGGCTCGCCGTCACCGCCTTCGTCGGGCTGAACCTGCTGCAGTCGGGATTCACGGGCTTCTGCCCGCCGTCGTTCCTGCTCAGGCGCCTGGGCGTGCGCGAGGGCGGCACGGCGTGCACGCGCTGAGGCGACCCCACGGCCGCAAGTCCGCGACGGGCGCCGCACAATGAACGCCCGCAGCGATCGCGCATCGGATTGTGCGGAGTGTGCGCACATGCCAGAACTCGTCGACGTCAAAGCCCGCACCGACCTGCTCAACCGCCTCAAGCGGGCCGAAGGGCAGTTGCGCGGCATCCAGCGCATGGTCGAGGAAGGCCAGCCCTGCCTGGACATCGCGAGCCAGATCGCGGCCGTGCGCAAGGCGCTGGACAGCGCCTACGTGCGCATGACGGTGTGCTTCATGCAGCAGGAGCTGCAGGAGCGCCTCGAGCTCGACGCATCGGCCGAAGGCCGGCTCGACGGACTGCTCGAGGAAGTGCAGACGCTGCTCGGCAAGGTGCGCTGAGCCTGCCCGCACCCGCCGTGCGCCCTGGCGGCGGGATTTTCTCCGTTCCGTTCCCCGAGGAGCTGCCATGACCGCGCCCCGTGAATCCGTACGCCTGCGCCAGGTGCAGGACTACCAGGTCGACGTCGATTTCGGCAACGCTCTCGCGCCGCTGCGCGCCGACGAGCCGCCGCCGCTCGGACAGGGCGCCGGCCCCTCGCCGGTCCAACTGCTGGCCGCCGCGGTGGGCAACTGCCTGACGGCTTCGCTGCTGTTCGCGCTGCGCAAGTTCAAGCAGGCGCCCGAGCCGATCGGCTGCGAAGTGAGCGCCGAAGTCGGCCGCAACGCCGAGAACCGGCTGCGCGTGCTCGGCCTGGACGTGCGCCTGACGCTGGGCGTCGAGGCGGCGAAGCTGCAGCAGCTGCCGCGCGTGCTCGAGACGTTCGAGACGTACTGCACCGTCACGCAGAGCGTGCGCGGCTCGATCCCGGTGACGCTGCAGGTCTTCGATGCCGCCGGCGTGCAGCTGAAGTAGGCGCACGCGGGCGCCCCGGGGCGCGATGCCGCACGGGCTGCAAGAGCCGCAAGAGTCGCAAGAGCCGCCCGGGCCGAACGAGCCGGAAGAATCCCAGGGCCCGCAACCGCACAAGGAGGATCGTCCCGATGCCAGCGTCCGCACCGCGACTGAAGTACCTGTCCCCCGCCTGGTACGCGATCGTCATGGGCCTGAGCGGCCTGGCGATGGCCTGGCACCGCGCCGCGCCGCTGTTGGGCGACACGGCCGACGCCGTGTCGCTGGCGCTCGGCGTGCTGGCCGCGGCCGTCTTCGTGGCGCTGGTGCTGGCCGGCCTCGTGCGCCTGCAGCGCCATCGCGAGGCCTGGGTCGAGGACCTGCGCCACCCCGTGCGCCACGCCTTCGTCGCCGCGATCCCGATCTCGGCCAT
>JAFECX010000158.1 GCA_018241895.1 Pseudomonadota bacterium | reverse complement strand
ATGAACCTCGACGTGGCGATCCCGCGCGGCAGGTTCAACGTCGTCACCGGCGTCAGCGGCTCGGGCAAGAGCACGCTCGCGTTCGACATCCTGTTCAACGAAGGCCAGCGGCGCTACCTCGAGAGCCTCAACGCCTACGCGCGCAGCATCGTGCAGCCGGCCGGGCGGCCCGACGTCGATGCGGTGTACGGCATCCCGCCGACGGTGGCGATCGAGCAGCGCCTGTCGCGCGGCGGGCGCAAGAGCACGGTGGCCACCACCACCGAGGTCTGGCATTTCCTGCGCCTGCTGTGGGTCAAGCTCGGGCTGCAGCATTGCGTCAAGGACGGCGCGCCGGTGCGCGCGCAGAGCGCCGAGAGCATCGCCGCGCAGCTGCTGCGCACGCCGGCGCAGGGCGGGCACCGCGGCGAGCACGTCGGGCTGCTGGCGCCGCTGGTGCTCAACCGCAAGGGCGTCTACACCGACCTCGCCCGATGGGCGCGCGCGCGCGGCCACACGCACCTGCGCGTCGACGGCGAGTTCGTGCCGACGCAGCCGTTCGCGCGCCTGGACCGCTTCAAGGAGCACACCATCGAGCTGCCGGTGGGCGACCTCGTCGTCGCGCCCGAGCGCGAGGCCGAGCTGCGCGCGCTGCTGGCCAAGGCGCTCGAGCTGGGCCGCGGCGTGCTGCACCTGCTGCATCCGCTCGACGGCCTGGCCGAGACGATGCGCGACGACGCGCTGGCTGCGGGCAAGGGCATCGGCCGGGTCAAGGTGTTCTCGACCAAGCGCGCCTGCCCGGTGTGCGGCACCAGCTACCCCGAGCTCGACCCGCGCATGTTCAGCTACAACAGCAAGCACGGCTGGTGCACGGGCTGCGTCGGCACCGGCTTGAAGCTCACGCGCGAGCAGCGCCGCGCCTATGACGACACGCTGCGCGAGCGCGACGAGCAGGGCCGCGAGCGCAGCTTTCCGGCCGAGGAGCCCGAGCTCGAGGGCGTGGTCGACGAGCCCTGCCCCGACTGCCACGGCGCGCGCCTGAACCCGGCGGCCCTCGCGGTCACCTTCGACGGCCGCGGCATCGGCGCGCTGGCGCGCAGTTCGGTGCGCGAGGCGCGCGCCTGGGTCGACGGCCTCGCGCTCGCAGGGCGCGAAGCCGGCATCGCGCGCGATGTCGTCGCCGAGATCGCGAGCCGCCTCGCCTTCCTCGAGGAGGTGGGCCTGGGCTACCTCACGCTCGACCGCGCCGCGCCGACGCTGTCGGGCGGCGAGGCGCAGCGCATCCGCCTCGCGGCCCAGCTCGGCAGCAACCTGCAGGGCGTGTGCTACGTGCTCGACGAGCCGACGATCGGTCTGCATCCGCGCGACAACGGCATCCTCCTCACGGCGCTCGGCCGTCTGGGCGCGGCCGGCAACACGCTGGTGGTGGTCGAGCACGACGAGGACACGATCCGCCGCGCCGAGCACCTGATCGACATCGGCCCCGGCGCCGGCAAGCACGGGGGCACGCTGGTGGCCGCGGGCACGGTGAGCGATCTCGTCGCGGCGCCGGAGTCGGTGACCGGCCGGTTGCTGGCTGCGCCGCCGGTGCATCCGCTGCAGCCGCGCCGCGCGCTGGCGGGCGACGCGCCCGCGCTCGCGCTGCGCGGCGCGTCGCTGCACAACCTGCGCGCGATCGACGTGCGCGTGCCGCTGGCGCGCCTGGTGGCCGTCACCGGCGTCAGCGGCTCGGGCAAGAGCACGCTGGCGCGCGACGTGCTGCTGGCCAACGTGCAGGCGGCGCTCGGCGGCAGGCGCACCTGGACGGGCTGCGACGCACTCGAGGGCTTCGAGGCCGTCGACCGCGTGCTCGAGGTCGACCAGACGCCGATCGGCAAGACGCCGCGCTCGTGCCCGGCCACCTACATCGGCTTCTGGGACGCGGTGCGCAGGCTGTTCACCGAGACGCTGGAAGCGCGCGCGCGCGGCTACAGCGTGTCGCGCTTTTCCTTCAACACCGGCGACGGACGCTGCCCGGCCTGCGAAGGCCAGGGCGTGAAGACGATCGCGATGAGCTTCCTGCCCGACGTCAAGGTGCCGTGCGACGCCTGCCATGGCGCGCGCTTCAACCCCGAGACGCTGGCCGTGAGCTGGCGCGGCCGCAGCATCGGCGACGTGCTGCGCATGGAGGTGGCCGAGGCGGTGACGTTCTTCGCCTCGATGCCGCAGATCGCGCACCCGCTGCAGCTGCTCGCCGACGTCGGCCTAGGCTACCTCACGCTCGGCCAGCCGTCACCGACGCTGTCGGGCGGCGAGGCGCAGCGCATCAAGCTCGTGAGCGAACTCGCCAAGGTGCGCGACGACGTCACGCGCCGCGGCCAGCGCGCGCCGAGGACGCTGTACGTGCTCGACGAGCCCACCGTCGGCCTGCACATGGCCGACGTGGAGAAGCTGGTGCGCGTGCTGCACCGGCTCGTCGACGGCGGGCACAGCGTCGTCGTCATCGAGCACGACCTCGACGTCATCGCCGAAGCCGACTGGGTCATCGATCTCGGCCCCGAAGGCGGCGCCGAAGGCGGGCGCGTCGTCGCCGCCGGCACGCCCGAGCAGGTGGTGGCCGAGGGCACGCACACCGGCGTGGCGCTGGCGCCGGTGCTGGCCCGCAGCGCAGCGCCGAGGCCCGAGCCAACCCACCTGCGCACGGGCTGAGCACACCGCCGTGATCGGCCGGCGCGTCATCCGTCACGCCGTTCTTGCTCCCGAGGCGTGCAGCCGTCGGCGCCCCGCGCCCGAACCTCAATCCGTGGCCTCGCCGAGCCGAGGCCGCGGATTCATGGAACCCTCAAGCGCCATCGGCGCGGCCACGCTCTTCGATGAGCCGGAGTATTGACGGCGGCACCGGACGACACCCACACGCCTTTGCATGAGCCAAGTGCCATGCAACGCGCTGCTGCACAGTTGCGTTCTTTGGCATGCGATGCTGCTCATGCCACAACCTATTCGTCTTGCTCGTCATGCGCATCCATGGCCGACGGCAGAACGCCGGTAGCAACCGCGCCGGCGACAGGCCGGCCCACAGGAACAGCGCTCGTCACTTCCTGCCTCGCGGCACCGTGCGACTGTGCTGCCCGGGCACGAAACCGAATGCCGCAAGCGTTCCCCGTGGCCGCCGGCACTGCAATGGAGGTCTCGTTTCAGCCATCCTCTCAATCCGAAGGTGCTGCGCTTCCGGTTTGAGACCGCCCAGCTTAACCGCGCAAGTCCGCTCTGGCGCGTCGTCAGGCGACGCGCGGTACGCTGCAGCGACGGGGAACGATCGCCCAGACGGCACTGAGGCAGAGGATGACACCGGCACCGAGCGCGCCGATATCGCTCTTGGGGCCGGCGGTACCGATGAATGGGTAGACGGCGGCCAGGAGCATGAGCGCCGTTCCGGTGAGATAGTGAGGCCGGTAGGAGAACAGACGCGCCAGCGGGATGAAGTGCAGGCCGACAATGAAAACGACCGCCGGCAAGATGAACTCAGCGTGGCCGGTACGTGAGAGCAGAAGGGACACCACGAAGATTGCGGCCCACTGAGCGATGTTGACGATGCCGAATACGCGTGACCTGCGCATGGACGCCGGTGAGTTGCGTGACGCACGCAGGGCCGGCGCGTTGGCGCGATACACGCGATAGGCAAGTCCGAGCAGCACTGCCGCTGCAAGGACAACGGCGGCCATGGGAAGCAGGCTCTGGAATTCGGAGCGGGCCCAGAGTGCGAGCCACGCGGCGCCGAACCCGGAGAAGAACATCGCACCCACGGCCCGACTGGCTCTTGCGGCGTCGGGTGGAGGCATGGTTTCGGTCATGAGGCCTAACGCTCGAGGTAAACCGGCGCGAGCCGCAGGCAGCGTCCGGTTGACCGACTAGTTAGAGCCCGCCTGCTCACGCAGAGTACGGCGCATGGACCAAGCGTTGAGAGACCCACCAAATGTTGCCGTGTGGATCTTTTACGCCGCCTTGTCGATCTCCGTAAGGCATGTCGCTGACCTCCATTTCCTGCGTACCGCCCGCTGCAAGCGCCTGTGCCATGGCTTTGTCAGCATCCTCGACGTAGATGTAGCAGGCGGTTGGCATGGGTGCGTACGAACCGCCTGCCTCGCTTGCCATGATGGTGGATGTGCCGATGCGAACCTGTGCATTGGCGATGTGACCGTCGGGGCGCAAGCTGCGTAGCACTTCGGTGCCATCGAATGCTTTGACAAGGAACGCGACGAATTGGTCTGCGCCTTTGACGAAGAAGTACGGCGTGATCGTATTGAAACCGGGCGGAACGTACATGATTACCTCACGGTTTCTTGCGGAGGCTAACGTTGCGGATAACCGGCCTGTCGAAGGCAGGTCCGGTTGACCCGTGGGTTAGCTGGGCTTTGCGCCGAGCTTCGCAATTGCTTCCTTGAAGCCGAGGTCAGCCACGGAGTTTCCTGTGCGGGCTAACGCTCAGCATCAGCGGCGGGCCGCGCAGCGGACCGGCCGCTGCATGCTGTTGTCAGGCGCCATGCCGTCACCGCCTCGTCTGCCACTTCCGCATGATCTCGTACGCATCCGCAAGCCTCCCACCGCAGGCCGAAAGCCACGCGGGAGGGTTCGACGCGTCAAACGAAAGCCAGAAAGTGTCGGTGCCTCCCTTGCCGGTGTGCTGCGGAGTGTGGCCGATGACGTGCTGCCGAAGCACGGACTTGGAGATGGACCAGCAATGCGCGTCGAACGGCGAAATACCAAGACAGACGGCGAACTCGTAGTCTTGATCTCGGAGCTGCTGGAACTTGTAGACCCCGCTCTCCCAAAGCGTGGAGAACTTGATCTCGACGCGCCTCCCCGCGATGACTCGGTCTGCCTCCGAGTTTGAGCTGCGAGTGACATCGAGCCCCTTAGCCGCGCACCAGCCAGCCACGAGCTGCTCGCCGATCTTTCCGACCTGACGGGACGGACGCGTGCGAATCCAGGCGAAGGGGCTTGCCGCCCAAGGGTCGTCAGGCCCCTCGCGCACGTAGTCACCCTTGAGCGTGCCCGCGATCGTCGCGAGCATCAGGACCTCAGGATCCTTGATCGGGTATTGCACTCGATCATCCCTCCTGGGCGGCTGACACGGAGAACAAGCTCCGCTGTCCAACAACCTCTTGGTGTGGAGCCGGATCGTATCCGACCCACTCAATCCCTTCGACGCCGTCGAATCGCCGGGCCATGACTGCGAGAGCTTCCGGGTTGCTGTCGACGAGGATGAAACGGCGACCGAACTCGAGCGCCGCAGCGCCCGTCGTTCCGCTTCCGGCGAAGAAGTCGAGTATCAGGGCACCCGGCCGTGTCGATGCCTGGACGATTCGCCGAAGGATACCGAGGGGCTTTTGAGTTGGGTATCCCGTCTTCTCCGAACCGTTCGTGGGAACGATCGTGTGCCACCACGTGTCGGTCGGAAGCTTCCCGCGCGCTGCTTTCTCCGGCCCGACAAGCCCTGGCGCCATATACGGGATGCGCTCGATCTCATCGACGTTGAAAACGTAGTTAGACGGGTCCTTGGCGTAGAGCAGGATGTTGTCGTGCTTCGGTGGCCACCGGTCTTTCGGCCGGCCGCCGTAGTCGTACGCCCAGATGATCTCGTTGAGAAAGGACTGGCGTCCGAAGATGCCATCGAGGAGTACCTTGCAGTAGTGCACCTCGCGGTAGTCCACGTGAAAGTAGAGGCACCCATGCGGCGCAAGGACTCGATGGGCTTCGGTGAGGCGCGGTTCTAGAAAGGCCAGATAGTCGTCGAAGAGGTCGCTGAAGCGCTTCGTTCCGACGACGATGCTCTCGTATCGGTTGCCCTGGAATCCGACGCGGTCACCCTCTGCGGAGCGCACGGTCTTGAGCTGCGTGCGCTGCTGGACCTTCCCCGTGTTAAACGGAGGGTCGATGTAGACCAAGTCCACCGATGCCGAAGGCAGTGCCCGCAGGACATCAAGGTTCTCGGAAAAGAGGATTCTGCCGCTCACATCTACCTCCATCCGATTATTGAGCTTCGTGCCTCATGGCACCTAACGCTCGAGGTAACCGGCGCAAAGACCGCGTAGCGGGATTTGCGCCGGTTGACCGAATAGTTGGGCGTCATAGCGCCATCACCAAGCGAAGCCCCTCATCGACACGCGCGACGGTCTGGCTTGACAACGCCTTGACACGCAAGGTCAGAAGCGACCTGTCAATGGTGAGCAGCTGCGACACGTTGACCACCGATGCCCGAGGAAGGCCCGCCTCCGACTTGCTGAGCCGTACATTGCCCGGCGCCTCCGCCAGCGCGACGTTGGACGTGATGACCGCAACCACAACTGTACCGATACGGCTCTGGTTGAACGAGTTTGATTGCACGACGAAAACCGGACGGCGAAAGCCCGGACCGGAACCTGTGGGCTCCGGGAGCGACGCCCACCAAATCTCACCACGCCTCATGGCTCAACGCCGCATACTGTGCAGCCGACAGCGCCGGCTCGACCGTGGATGACTCTTGGTCATAGACCGCATTGAGCTTAGCGGTTACTGCTGCGGCGTCGTGCTTGGCAACGTACTCTTCAAGCGCCTCGGAAAACACTTGGCTGCGAGGCACGCGCCGCTCTTTTGCCAAGCGCTCGGCAGCATCGAAAATCGGATCGGGGACTGAGACGGCAACTTTCATACCCCAAGTGTACTACCGCGGTACGACTATCGCAACTGTGACGCCCACCTTGATCTCGGGCGCAATTCTGCGCCGATAGACGGATACGGACGCACGACGGGCCGCGGCGGACGCGGCGCGCCGGCGGCAGCGGTCGGCTCGGATCTCGCCCTATCGGCGGGCGTGCGCACCGGCCACGGACCGGGGCCACCGGCTCGTCCGGCCGGCGTTCTGGCGGCGGTGCAGGTTCTGCGGCCTGGCCAACTCGGCTTGCATCTCGTCGCCGCCGATGGCCGCCGGCGCCGCCTTGCGCTCGGACGTCGGCGCGTGGTTGCGGGGCGGCCTCCCCTGCCCGTGCACATTGCTCCTGCACATCGCTCCTGCACTTCGTTGCCGAACTTCGTTGCCGCACTTCGCACCTGTGTTGTCGCGCCGCGCGCAGCCGCGGCAACCGTGATCGGCCGGCGTGGCAGACCTCACATGCCGCCGCCTCGCGCGGCCGCGAGCGCGCGCAGCCGGCCGACGATGCCGCTCGGGAAGTAGTACACGGAGAGCACGAACAGCACGCCCAGCCACAGCAGCCAGCGGTCGGGCGTGAGCACGGCCGACAGCACCGGCACGCCGGCCACCGCCCGGTCGGCGATCCCGAGCAGGTCCTGCAGGTAGTTCTGCGCCAGCACGAAGACCACGCTGCCCACCACCGCACCGTACAGCGTGCCCATGCCGCCGATGACGACGACCAGCAGCACGTCGAGCATGATCTCGAACGACAGCGTCGTGTCCGGCCCGGTGTAGCGCAGCCAGATCGCCAGCAAGGCGCCGGCCACGGTGGCCAGCAGCGCCGCGATGACGTTGGACAGCGTGCGGTAGACGACGACGCGGTAGCCGATGGCCTCGGCGCGGAAGTCGTTCTCGCGGATCGCCTGCAGCACGCGGCCGAAGGGCGAATTGACGATGCGCAGCGTGGCCAGGAACAGCGCCAGCACGACGACGAACAGCAGCCAGTAGCTCAGATGGCGGCCATCGAGCGCGAAGCCGGCGAGCGAGAACTCGAACGACGGCGACAGCGCCGCGGGGTTCTTGAACGTGAGGCCGTCCTCGCCGCCGGTGAGGTCGGACAGCTGCGAGGCCAGCGTCTGGAAGGCAGCGGCCACGGCCAGCGTGATCATGGCGAAGAAGATCGCCTTGACGCGCAGGCTGAACAGGCCGATCACCAGCGACAGCACGAGCGACACCGCCAGCGCCGCCGCCGTGCCGAGCGCCAGTGCGCCCCAGCCCTCGCCCAGCCGCGTGCTGGCGATGGCCACGCCGTAGGCGCCGACGCCGAAGAACATCGTGTGCGCGAAGCTGACGATGCCGGTGTAGCCCAGCAGCAGGTCGTAGCTGGCGACAAGCAGCACGAACACCAGCACCTTGGCCGCCACCGCCAGCGCCTTGCTGCCGGGCAGCCAGAACGGCGCCAGCGCGAGGCCGGCGACGACCAGCACGAGCACGAGCGCCAGCGCGCGGTTGCGCGGCAGGTCGTGCGAGAGCAGCCGGAGCAGCATGGCGCTCAGCGGGTGGTCACCGGGTACAGGCCGCGCGGCCGCCACAGCAGGATGGCGACCATGAGCCCGATGTTGGAAAAGAGCGCCACCTTCGGCGCCAGGAAGCCGGTGTAGTTGGCGAGCACGCCCACCAGCAGCGCGCCGACGAAGCAGCCCAGCGTGCTGCCCAGTCCGCCGATGATGATGACGATGAACAGCAGGATGTTGACCTGCGAGCCGATCTGCGGCGTGACGCTGGTCTGGTACAGGCCCCACAGCACGCCGCCCAGGCCGGCCAGCGCCGAGCCGACGACGAACACGCCGACGAACAGGCGCCGCACGCGGTAGCCCAGCGCCTCGACCATCTCGCGGTCCTGCACGCCGGCGCGCACCAGCAGCCCGACCTTGGTGCGCGCCAGCACCCAGGCCATGGCCACGAACACCGCCAGGCCGACCGCGGCGGCGAAGAGGCGGAACTTGTCGATCGCCGCGTCGCCGACGAAGAGCGCCCCGCTCAGCGCCGCCGGCGGCGGCAGCGGGATCTGCAGCGGGCCCCAGACGACCTTGATGAGTTCCTCGCCGACGATCATGCCGCCCATCGTGATGAGGATCTGCTCGAGGTGCCGGCCGTACACCGGGCGCACGATGACGCGCTCGAAGGCCCAGCCGATGGCGCCTGCCAGCGCCATGCCGGCCAGCATCGCGGCGAACACCGCGACCAGGTTCATGCCGAGCAGCGGGCTCGCGGTCCAGGCGCTCATCGCGCCGAGCACGGTGGTGGCGACGAAGGCGCCGAAGGCGATGAACACGCCGTGGCCGAAGTTGAGCACGTCCATCAGCCCGAACACCAGCGTCAGCCCCGAGGCGATGATGAAGACGATGAGCCCCATCGCCAGGCCGGCCACGGTGAGCGTGAGCCAGGTCGACGCGCTGCCCACCAGCGGCAGCGCCGCGGCCACGAGCGCCACCAGCAGCGCCAGCGGCAGCCAGTCGAAGCGGGCCTCGGGCACGGTGGCCGCAGCGTGGTCGGCGCCGGCGTCGGCGACGTGTCCGGTGGCGTTCCCGGTGGCGTTCCCGGTGGCGTGTTCGGTGGCGCTCATCGATGGGCGCCGAGGGACAGGCCCAGCAGCCGCTGCTGCAGCGACGCGTCGGCGGCCAGCTCGGCCATCGCACCCGCGTGCACGACGCGGCCGTCGTCCATCACCGCGACGCGGTCGCCGAGCGCACGCGCCATCGCGAAGTTCTGCTCGACGAGCAGGATCGTCGTGCGCTGGCGCTTGAGCTCGCCGAAGGCCGCGACGAGATTGCGCACGATCGCGGGCGCCAGGCCCTTGCTCGGCTCGTCGACCAGCACCAGCGCGCGCGGCTCGACGATGGCGCGCGCCACGGCGAGCATCTGCTTCTGGCCGCCCGAGAGCTTGCCGGCCGGGTACAGCCAGAACTTCTGCAACGCCGGGAACAGGCCGAAGATCCAGTCCAGCCGCGCACGGTCGAGTTGCGCCGCATGGCGTGCGCCGCGCGCGGCCAGCAGCATGTTCTCCTGCACCGTGAGGTCGCCGAAGATGCCCATGTTCTCGGGCACGTAGGCGATGCCGCGGCGCGCGATCTCGGGCACCGGCTGCCCGGCCAGGCTCGCGCCGCGAAAGCGCAGCTCGCCTCGCGACGGCGCCCACAGGCCCATGATGGTGCGCAGCGTGGTCGTCTTGCCGGCGCCGTTGCGGCCCAGCAGCATCGTCACCTGGCCCTCGGGCACCTCGAGGTCGACGCCGTGCAGGATGTGGTAGGCGCCGATGTGCGTATGCACGCCGCGCAGGCTGAGCAGGGCGTCAGACATGTCGGGAGCGCCCCCGCTCGGCGGGGGAGGGCCGCGACGGGGCGCCGACCGGTTCGGCCGGCGCGCCGGTCTCGGCGCCGACGGCGCCCAGGTAGGCCTGCTGCACGATGGGCGAGGCGATCACGGCGCGCGGCTCGCCGTCGGCGACGAGGCGGCCGTTGTGCAGCACGACGATGCGGTCCGACAGCTCGCTCACCACGTCCATCTTGTGCTCGACGAGCAGGATGCAGCGGTCCTTGCGGCTCTTGAGCGCGCGGATGAGGTCGAGCACCACCGGCACCTCGTCGACGCTCATGCCGGCGGTGGGCTCGTCGAACATGTAGACCTTGGGGTCGAGCGCCATCAGCAGCGCCACCTCGAGCTTGCGCTGGTCGCCGTGCGGCAGCGCGGCCACCGGCAGCGCCGCCTTGTCGGCCAGGCGGACCTGCTCGAGCATCGCCCGCGCCTCGTCGGTCCAGGCGCGGTGGTCGAGCCAGACGCGCCACAGGTCGATGCCGCCCAGCCACGCCGGCACGCCGCCGCGGCCGCGCCCCTGCTCGCGCGCCTGCACCGCCAGGCGCACGTTCTCCTCGGCGCTCAGGTTGGGAAACAGCTGCGTGAGCTGGAACGCGCGCCCCAGGCCGCGCCGCGTGCGCAGCGGCGCAGGCAGCGCGGTGATGTCCTCGCCTGCGAGCCGCACCCGGCCCTCGCCCGCGGGCAACTGCCCCGAGACGAGGTTGAAGTAGGTGGTCTTGCCCGCGCCGTTGGGGCCGACGATCGACGTGAGCGTGCCCGCCTCGAAGCGGCACGACACGTGATCGACGGCCACGTGGCCGCCGAAGCGGATCGTCAGATCGACGGTTTCGAGCATGGATCACCGCGGCCCGGTCGCCGGACCGGGTGGGGTTCGAGTCGCTGGCGCCCCGGCGCGCCGGGGCGCTCGGCGCAGCGCAACGAAGACGCGAAGCGCGACAGGCGCCTTCAGCGCTTGTTGCGGATCGGGATGTTCATCTCCTCGGGCTTGATCTCGCGCACCAGTTCGGGCACGCCCCAGGCGAAGGCCGGATCGACCTTGATCTTGAAGTGGTACATGCTCTGCATCGCCTGATGGTCTTCCTTGCGGAAGGTCATCTTGCCCTTGGGCGTGTCGAAGCTCATGCCTTCCATCGCCGCGATGAGCTTGTCGCTGCCCGTGTCGCCGTTGGTCTTCCTGAGCGCGGTGACGACCGACATCGCCGCGGCGAAACCGCCGCAGGTGAAGAAGTCCGGCGGTGCCTTGTAGCGGCGGTAGTGGTTGGCCACCAGCCATTCGTTGACCGGGTTCTTCGGGATCGCGAAGTAGTAGTACAGCGCGCCCTCCATGCCCGGGAACTGCTTGTACGCCACCATCGCCGGCAGGATGTTGCCGCCGGTGGCGATCTCGATGCCGGCGCGCGCCAGGCCCAGTTCGCTGATCTTGAACGGGTTGGCCGCGCCCGCCCAGTTGATGAACACCACCTTGCGGCCCGGCAGGTCCTTCATCTTCTCGAGCAGGCGCTGCGCGCCGGCCGTGAAGTCGGTGGTGGCGACCGGCAGGTACTCCTCGTAGACGAGCTTGGCGTGCTTCAACTGCTCGCGGAACGCCTTGACGAAGTCGCGGCCGAAGGCGTAGTCCTGCGCCAGCGTGGCGATGCTGGTGCCGGCCTGGTCCAGCGCCACCGCGTTGGCCGCCGCGTCCTGGCTGCTGTTGCGCGCCGTGCGGAAGATGTACTTGTTCCACTTGTCGCCGGTGATCGAGTCGGCGACGGCGGGCTCGACGATGAGGATCTTCTTGTACTCCTCGGCCACCGGCAGCATCGCCAGCGCGACGCCCGAGCTGGTGGTGCCGACCGCGAGGTCGGCCTTGTCGTCGCCGTAGGCGGCAGCCAGCAGGCTGCGGCCGAGATCGGGCTTGCCCTGGTCGTCCTTCTCGATGACGACGATCTTGCGTCCGGCCACCGCCATCGTGCCGTCGGTGGCGTACTCGAGGCCCAGGTTGAAGCCGGTGATGGTCTGCTTGGCGTAGGCCTCGAGGATGCCGGTCTTGCCCGTGAGCAGCGCGATCTTGAGCTCTCGCCGGCCCTGGGCGAGCGCGCCGAGCGGCGTTGCCACCAAGGTGCCGAGCGTGGCCGTGGCAGCCGCGGTCTTCAGCACGCGCCGTCGCGTGGCCGATTGCGCGTGGCGGGTTCGATGGCTCATCGTGGGTCTCCTGAGGGGTGGTCTAGCGAGCGGGCGGCGTGCCCGCGGCAGCCGTCGAGGATACGCAATCGCTGCGCCCGCGATGGCTCAAGCCGCTGCGGCGCGCGCAAAGTCGAGCAGGTGCTGCGCGAGCGCCTGCGGCGCGCTCACCATCGGGCAGTGCCCGGTGGCGATCTCGACGACGCGCCAGCCCGGTTGCGCGCGCACGAGGCGCCGCGACGCGTCGATCGTCGGCAGCGCCGGCCGCGTGCAGTCGACGAACAGGCGCGGTATCGGGGCGAGCCGCACCGGATCGAAGCGCACCGGCTCGAGGTACATGCCGAAGGGATGCGGCACCTGGCGGCGCAGCAGCCAGTCGCGCTCGGCGCCTTGCAGGCCGAAGGCCGCGGGATCGGCCGGCGGCAAGGCGTTGTCGTTCGCGGCGGCCAGCGCCAGACGCTCGGCGACCGTCTCGGCGCTGTGGCCGCTGCTCCAGGACCGGCCTGGAAGCGGCACCACCGCGTCGACGTAGGCCAGACCGCGCAGCGCGTGGGCGCCAAGACGCGCCACGATCGCGTCGGCGGCGGCCGTGACGACCATGCCGCCGTAGCTGTGGCCCACCAGCACGAAGCCCGCGAGTTCCTCGGCTTGGACGAGCCCGAGCACGTCGGCCGCGTGCGTGGCCAGATCGATGTCGGCGCGCCGCAGGTGCGCGCGCTCGCCGTCGCCGGTGAGCGTGACGGCGTGCACCTCGTGGCCGGCGGCGCGCAGCGGCTGCAGCACGCGGCGCCAGATCCAGGCGCCGGCCCAGGCGCCGTGCACGAGGACGATGGGCACCCTGTCTTGCATGCCCGGATGCTGCCGCGCGGCGCGCGCGCTTGCACCCCGGGCTTACGCTAGCGGGCGCGGCACCCGGAACCGGCGCGCCCGACAGACTCCACACGCCAGCGTGGCGCCGGCCGCGGCATCCGCCACCAGAGGCGGCAAGGGGATGTCACGGCACGCGAGGCGCACACCTGCGCTACCCTTGCCCGTTCGTTTCCGTGTCGACGTGGAGGAGGCCGATGCGGCCGACGAGACTTTCCCGCCTGCTGTGCATCTGGTCGGTGCTGCTGATCGGCGCCTGCGCCAGCGTCACCAACCCCGTCACCGGCGAGCGCGAGCTCACGGTGATGGACGAGCGCGCCGAGATCGCCGCCGGTGCCAAGGCGCACCAGGAGATCCTGAAGGAGTACGCGCTCGTCGACAACGCCGCGCTGCAGCTCTATGTCGACGGCGTCGGCCAGAAGCTCGCGGCGCAGTCGCAGCGCGCGAACCTGAAGTGGACCTTCACCGTCCTCGACACCCCCGAGGTCAACGCCTTCGCGCTGCCCGGCGGCTACGTCTACGTGACGCGCGGCCTGCTCGCCTACCTCGACAACGAGGCCGAACTGGCCGGCGTCGTCGGCCACGAGATCGGCCACGTCACGGCGCGCCACGGCGCGCAGCGCGCGACGAGCCAGGCGCGCGCCGGCTGGGCGGTGCTCGGCGCCACCGTGCTCGGCGCCGTCGTCGAAGGCGTCACCGGCATGCGCGGCGTGACGCAGGCGGCGAGCGAGCTCGCACAAAGCGGCGCCGCCGGCCTCATTGCCAGGTACGGGCGCGAGCAGGAGCTGCAGGCCGACCAGCTCGGTGCCGACTACCTGTCGCGCCTGCACTACGACCCGCAGAGAATGGTCGACGTGATCCAGGTGCTGAAGGACCAGGAGCGCTACGCCGCCGACGCGGCGAAGGCGGCAGGCCGCGCGCCGCCGGCGGCGCCGGACTGGCTCGCCTCGCACCCGAGCAACGACGAGCGGCTGGCGCGCATCCGCGAGACGGCCGCGCGCCTGAAGGCCACCCAGCCCGGCGGCGGCTGGGCCGACGACGGCCGCATGCGCTTCCTGCGCACGATCGACGGCATCACCTTCGGCGACGGGCGCGAGCAGGGCGTGGTGCGCGGGCGGCAGTTCCTGCACGAGCCGCTGGGCATCGCCATCACGGCGCCCGAGGGCTGGCGCATCCAGAACGACACGTCGCAGGTGGCACTCGTGAACGCGGCGGGCGACGCCGCGCTCGTGCTGCGCGTGCTGCCGGCGCAGCTGCTGCGCCAGACCGGCAACGACCACCAGGCGATCCTGCGCCAGGCGCTCGGCGCCACCGAGGGCCGCACCGAGCGCCTCACGCTCGGCGGCAACCTGAGCGCGACCTATTACAACGGCCAGCGGCGCGACGCCGACGGCACGGTCTCTGCGCTCGAGGCAACGATCGTCAACGGCCCCGCCGGGCGCGTCTTCCTGCTCGCCCACCTGGGCGCCGACGCCGCGGCGCGCGAGCGCGCGCGCGCCGCGATGCGCCAGGCCGAGCTGAGCTTTCGCGCACTCGGCGCCGCCGACGGCGCGCTGGCACGGCCCTGGCGCCTCGGGCTCGTGCCCTACCCGGCGGGCGGCTTTGCGCAACTGGCACGCAGCGCACCCCTCACCGAGCTGGCCGAACAGCAGTTGCGGCTGCTCAACGGCGTGTACGGCGGCCGCCCCCTGCCCAAGCCCGCCGAACTGGTGAAGACGGTGCAATAGCGCTCGCAGGCGGCGCAGCACGACCGCACAGGCACGACCGCACAGGCACGACCGCACAGGCACGACAAGCACAGGCACGACAAGCACAGGCACGACCGCACGGGCACGACAGCGGGCCAGCCCACGGCACGCAGGACCCGCGGCCACACGCACAAGCCGGATCGCACGACATGGACAACGCCAACCTCTACGCGGCGCTGCGCGCCGCCTTCCCCGCCGCGCTGGACGCGACGGCGATCGAGACCTGCGACACGCCGGTGCCGCTCTTCTACAGCTGGCGCGACCTCGAGCGCGGCACGGCGATGCTGGCCAACCTGTTGCAGTCGCTGGCGCTGCCGCGCGCCTCGCGCATCGCGGTGCAGGTGGACAAGAGCGTCGAGGCGCTGATGCTGTACCTGGCGGTGCTGCGCGCCGGCCACGTCTATCTGCCTCTGAACACCGCCTACCAGGCCGGCGAGATCGAGTACTTCGTCGGCAACGCCGAACCGGCGGTGGTGGTGTGCAGCACGCGTCACTTCGGCTGGGTGAGCCGCATCGCGTTCACGGCCGGCACGAAGCACGTCTACACGCTCGACGACGACCGCAAGGGCACGCTGCTCGACCGCGCCGCCTGGCAAAGCGACGTGCACGAGGTCGCGCCCAGGCGTGCCGACGATCTCGCCGCCATCGTCTACACCAGCGGCACCACCGGGCGCAGCAAGGGCGCGATGCTCACGCACGGCAACCTGCTGTCCAACGCGCAGGTGCTGCACGCGTACTGGGGCTTTGCCGCGCAGCCGCCCGGCAGCGACACGCTCGTGCACGCGCTGCCGATCTTCCACGTGCACGGCCTGTTCGTCGCCGTGCACGCCGCGCTGCTGTCGGGCAGCAAGATGCTGTGGTTCGGCCGCTTCGATGCGCGCGCCGTCATCGCACGGCTGGCGCAGGCGACGGTGTTCATGGGCGTGCCGACGCTGTACGTGCGCATGCTGGCCGAGCCCGCGCTCACGCGCGCGGCGTGCGCGCACATGCGCCTGTTCGTCAGCGGCTCGGCGCCGCTGCTGATCGAGACCTTCGACGCCTGGCGCGAGCGCAGCGGCCACACCCTCCTCGAGCGCTACGGCATGAGCGAAACGCTGATGCTCACCTCCAACCCCTACCGCCCCGAGGCGGCGCGCCGCGGCGGCACGGTCGGCTTCGCGCTGCCGGGCGTGGGCTTGCGCGTGCGCGACGACAAGGGCCTGCCGCTGGCCGGCGGCGAGATCGGCGGCATCGAGGTCAAGGGCCCGAACGTCTTCAAGGGCTACTGGCGCATGCCCGAGAAGACGGCCGAGGAGTTCACCACCGACCTGTGGTTCAAGACCGGCGACGTCGGGCGCATCGACGCCGACGGCTACGTCAGCATCGTCGGGCGCAGCAAGGACCTCATCATCAGCGGCGGCTACAACGTCTACCCGGCCGAGGTCGAGGGTTGCATCAACGCGCTGGCCGGCGTCGCCGAGAGCGCGGTGGTCGGCGTGCCGCACCCCGACTTCGGCGAGGTCGGGGTCGCCGTGGTCGTCGCGCAGCCCGGCGCCGTGCTCGACGCCGCCGCCATCCTGAGCGAGCTCAGGACGCGCATCGCCCACTACAAGGTGCCCAGGCAGGTCTTCGTGGTCGCCGAGCTGCCGCGCAACGCGATGGGCAAGGTGCAAAAGAAGCTGCTGCGCGAGGAGCACGCGGGCCTGTTCGGCTGAGCAACCGTGAACGAACCACTCACGCCCGCTCGCCGCGCCCTGACGCCCCCGCTCGGCGTTGCAGATGCTCGCCCTGCCGCGCGCCAGGGCTGCGCTTTGCGCCTCGAGCGGGGCCGCGCTGTCGCGCCGCTCGGGCGCGGCCGGTTCATTCACGGGTTCTGAGCGCGCACCCCGCTCAGCGCGCCGCCGGCGCACCCTGCAGCACGAGATCGATGCGCCGGCCCAGGCGCGCCGCCTCGGCGCGGTCGCCGGCGTCACCGGCGCGCCGCTGCTGCACGCCGAGCCAGGCCAGCAGCGGGCGGCGCCAGCCCTGCGCCGACGCGGTGTCGACGGCCAGCGCCAGCGCCGCCGGCGT
>JAFECX010000157.1 GCA_018241895.1 Pseudomonadota bacterium | reverse complement strand
TCGTGGCCGCAGCGGAGCGGGCACCGGCGCGCCGACGCTCCGGCAAGCGGAGCCGCGGCACGCCGGCCGCGACGCGCGCCGCTTCAGACCTGCACGCCGCGCGCCACCTCGGCGTACTCCTCGATCTGGTCGAAGTTCATGTAGCGGTACACGCTGGCCGCGTCCTGGTCGATGACGCCCATCGCTGCGCGGTACTCGGCCAGCGTGGGCAGCTTGCCGAGCCGGGAGGCGATGGCCGCCAGCTCGGCCGACGCCAGGTAGACCTGGGTGTTGCGCCCCAGCCGGTTGGGGAAGTTGCGCGTCGACGTCGAGACCACCGTCGCGCCTTCGCGCACCTGCGCCTGGTTGCCCATGCACAGGCTGCAGCCCGGCATCTCGGTGCGCGCGCCGGCACTGCCGAAGGCGGCGTAGTGGCCTTCCTTGACGAGCTCGCCCTGGTCCATCTTGGTGGGCGGCGCCACCCACAGCTTGGTCGGGATGTCGCGCTGGCCGCCGAGCAGCCGGGCCGCGGCGCGGAAGTGCCCGATGTTGGTCATGCACGAGCCGATGAAGGCCTCGTCGATCTTCGTGCCCGCCACTTCGCTGAGCAGCCGCGCGTCGTCGGGGTCGTTCGGACAGCACAGCACCGGCTCCTTCAGCTCGGCCAGGTCGATCTCGATCACGGCGGCGTACTCGGCGTTGGCGTCCGCCTCGAGCAGCTGCGGGTTCGCGAGCCACGCCTGGACGGCCTCGATGCGCCGCTCGAGCGTGCGGCGGTCCTCGTAGCCCTGCGCGATCATGTTCTTCATCAGCACCACGTTGGAGCGCAGGTACTCGATGACGGGCTCCTGGTCGAGCCGGATCGTGCAGCCCGCCGCGCTGCGCTCGGCGCTGGCGTCGGAGAGCTCGAACGCCTGTTCGACCTTCAGGTGCGGCAGGCCCTCGATCTCGAGGATGCGGCCGCTGAAGATGTTCTTCTTGCCCTGCTTGGCCACCGTCAGCAGCCCGGCCTTGATCGCGTGGTAGGGAATCGCGTGCACCAGGTCGCGCAGCGTGACGCCGGGCTGCATGCGGCCCTTGAAGCGCACGAGCACGCTCTCGGGCATGTCCAGCGGCATCACGCCGGTGGCGGCGGCGAAGGCGACCAGGCCCGAGCCCGCGGGGAAGCTGATGCCGATCGGAAAGCGCGTGTGGCTGTCGCCGCCGGTGCCCACGGTGTCGGGCAGCAGCAGCCGGTTGAGCCACGAGTGGATGACGCCGTCGCCCGGGCGCAGGGCGACGCCGCCGCGGCTCGAGATGAAGGCGGGCAGCTCGCGGTGCATCTTCACGTCCACCGGCTTGGGATAGGCGGCGGTGTGGCAGAAGCTCTGCATCACGAGGTCGGCCGAGAAGCCCAGGCAGGCCAGGTCCTTGAGCTCGTCGCGCGTCATCGGGCCGGTGGTGTCCTGGCTGCCCACCGTCGTCATCTTCGGCTCGCAGTAGGTGCCGGGGCGGATGCCCTCGCCCGCGGGCAGACCGCAGGCGCGGCCCACCATCTTCTGCGCCAGCGTGTAGCCGGCCCGGCTGGCCGCCGGCGGCCTGGGCAGGCGAAAGGCGCTGGAGGCACCCAGGCCCAGCGCCTCGCGCGCCTTGGCCGTGAGGCTGCGGCCGATGATGAGGTTGATGCGCCCGCCGGCGCGCACCTCGTCGAGCAGCACGTCGCTCCTGAGCGCGAACTCGGCCACCGTGCGGCCGGCCTTGACGATCTTGCCGGCGTACGGCTGGATCTCGATCACGTCGCCCATCTCGAGCGCGCTCACGTCGACCTCGATCGGCAGCGCGCCCGAGTCCTCCTGCGTGTTGAAGAAGATGGGCGCGATCTTGCCGCCCAGCGTCACGCCGCCGTAGCGCTTGTTGGGCACGTACGGGATGTCCTGCCCGGTGGCCCAGACGACGCTGTTGGTGGCGCTCTTGCGCGACGAACCCGTGCCGACGACGTCGCCGACGTAGGCCACGAGGTGGCCCTTTTTCTTCAGCGCCTCGATGAAGGCCATCGGCCCGCGCTTGCCGTCTTCCTCGGGCTCGAAGGCCGCGCCCTCGCGCGCGTTCTTCAGCATCGCCAGGTAGTGCAGCGGGATGTCGGGGCGGCTCCAGGCGTCGGGCGCGGGGCTGAGGTCGTCGGTGTTGGTCTCGCCCGGCACCTTGAAGACGGTGACGGTGATCGACGCGGGCACCTCGGGGCGCGACGTGAACCACTCGGCGTCGGCCCAGCTCTGCATCACTTCCTGCGCCTTCGCGTGGCCGGCCTTGGCCTTGGCGGCGACGTCGTTGAAGTAGTCGAACATCAGGAGCGTCTTCTTCAGCGCCGCGGCGGCGGGCGCCGCGACCTCGGCGTCGTCGAGCAGCTCGATCAGCGGGTGCACGTTGTAGCCGCCCACCATCGTGCCCAGCAGCTCGGTGGCCCTGGCGCGCGAAACCAGCGCCACCTTCGTCTGGCCGTGCGCGACGGCGGCCAGGAAGCTCGCCTTGACCCGGGCCGCGTCGTCCACGCCCGGCGGCACGCGCTCGGCGAGCAGTTCGAGCAGGAACTGCTCCTCGCCGGCGGGCGGCGCCTTGACGAGCTCGATCAGCGCGGCCGTCTGCTTGGCGTCGAGCGGCAGCGGCGGGATGCCGAGCGCGGCGCGTTCGGCGGCATGTTGGCGGTAGGCGGTGAGCATGGCGACTCCTGCTGGGGTATCGGTGAAGGATGGGCGTTCAGGCTGACATCAGGCTTGGGGCACGACGAGCTTGAGGCCCTTGAAGTAATCGCGGTAGAAGCCCGCGTCGCGGGTGATGAGGGCGTCGCACTGCATCATGGCGTGCGCGCCGATCAGGAAGTCGGGCACGGTGCGCGTGCCGGCGGCCAGTGCCCCGCCGGTGCGCAGCCGCTCCTTGTAGCGGCGCTGCATCTCGCCGGCGCGCACCGCCGCGCGCTGCTGCAGCGCCGAGAAGGCGATGCCGATGTCTTCGAGCACCTCCATCACCACCGCGCCGCTGCCCAGGCCGGCCACCACCTCGGCCACCACGACCTCGCAGGCGACGACCGTGCCGTCGGACAGCGCCGCATGCAGCACGCCTTCGGCGGCGTCGGCGCCGGCGCCGCCACCGATCAGCTCGATCAGCACCGAAGAATCGACGGCGATCATCGGGCCGCGTCGTCCGGCGGCGGATAGGGGTCGCCCGGCGCGCGGCCGCGCAGCTCGCGCATGATGTCGTCGCTGCTGCGGCCCGGCGGCAGCCTGATGCGCCCGCGCGCGCGCGCCAGCGCGTCGCCCACGTCCTTGCGCAGGATGATGCGCCCGCCGTCGAGCTCGACCTTGAGCCGCGTGCCCTTGACCAGGCCCAGCGCATCGCGCACCGCCTTGGGCAGCGTGATCTGGCCGCGTTCGGCAACGGTGGCGTCCATGGCGCAGTTCCTCGATGCGAAGGAGTCTGAACGAGAAAGTATGTCCATATGATACGTACTTCGGCATGCGTATTCAAGTGGGGCTCGTACAAGCCGGGCAGCGCGCCGGTGGCCAGGCAGGCGCAGCGGGCGTCAGGCGGGCGCGTCCTGCGCCGGGCGAAGCCCGCCCGACGCATGGCGCAGCCGCGTCCGACGCAATGCGGAGCCGCGTCCGACGCAATGCGGAGCCGCGCGCGCAAGGCCGCGATCGTGAACCTGCTCGCCAAGGAGGGGGAACGATTCGGCCCCATGATGGAAACGGGCGCCTGCGCCGTCCTGCTGCGACCGCTTCAGGTTGTGAGCCGTGCGCGCACGCGAGCGGCGCGCGCGCGATGGGCGCGCCGGCGGACCCAGCGACTGCGTGAGGGGAGTACACACGACCATGCAACGACTCGACGATGCCCTGCTGCACGCGCGGCTCGCGCAGCAGCCCGGATGGGCGCTGCGCGCAGGCAAGCTCTCGCGCGAACTGCGCTTTGCGGACTTCCGCGCCGCCTTCGCCTTCATGACCGCCGTGGCCGACGAGGCCGAGGCGATGAACCACCATCCCGACTGGAGCAACGTCTACGACCGCGTGCGCATCGAACTGTCGACGCACGACGCCGGCGGCATCACCGAGCAGGATTTCGCGCTCGCTGCGGCCATCGACCGACTGGCGCTGGCGCATGGCGCGCACGCTGCGCACGGCACGCCATCGCGGCCCGACGCCGCGTGAACGTGCGGGTGCGAGCACGGCCATGACGTCGCGCCCTGAAGTCGCCGCGCGCGGTGCGGGCCACGCTGCCGGCCACGCTGCCGGCCACGCTGCAGACCACGCCACGCAGGCGCGCGCGCCGCGTCCCGTGACGACGCGCGCCGACCCGCCGGCGGCCCCCGG
>JAFECX010000156.1 GCA_018241895.1 Pseudomonadota bacterium | reverse complement strand
TGATGCTCGAGCGCCACGAGCAGCAGGCGGTGTTCGACGCCGCCTTCGAAGCGTTCTGGCGCGACCCCAAGCTGCTCGAGCGCATGATGTACCTGCTGCTGCCCAAGGTCGAACGGCGGGGCGAGAAGGAGCCGCCCAAGCGCGCGAACCGGGTCGCCGAGGCGCTCTCGGCGAGCCGGCCGGGCGACGCGCCTGCGCGCCCGGCGCCTGCGCCCGAGGAGGAGACGCGCTTCGAGGCGACCTTCACGTGGTCCGAGCGCGAACGGCTGCAGCATGCCGACTTCGAGAGCATGACCACGGCCGAGTTCGAGGCCGTCAAGGCGCTGGTCGAACGGCTGCCGCCGCCTTTCGCGCCGGTGCAACGCCGCCGCCGGCAAGCGGCCACGCGCGGCCGCCTCGACCTGCGGGCCACGCTGCGGCGCATGGCACGCACGCCGCACACGCTGGTGCCGCAGTTCGTGCAACCGAGCGAGGAACTGCCCGCCGCCGTCGTGCTGCTGGACATCTCGGGCTCGATGGAGCGCTACGCACGCATCTTCCTGCACTATGCGCACGGCCTGATGCAGCGCCGCTACCGGCTGCAGGTGTTCACCTTCGGCACGCGGCTGACCCACATCACGCGCGCGCTGCGCGTGCACGACGCCGACGCCGCGCTGGCCGCCACCGCGGCGCAGGTCGCCGACTGGCACGGCGGCACGCGCATCGCATCGTCGCTCGAGGAGTTCAATCGCGTCTGGGCGCGGCGCGTGCTGGCGGGCAACGCGGCGCTGCTGCTGGTGAGCGACGGGCTCGATCGCGACGAGCACGGCGACCTCGGCAAGGCCGCGGCGCACCTGAGGCTGTTCGCGCACGAGATCGTCTGGCTCAACCCGCTGCTGCGTTTTTCGGGCTTCGAGCCGCGCGCTGCCGGCATCCGCGCGCTGCTGCCGCAGGTCGACCGCTTTCTTCCGGTCCACAATCTGGCCAGTCTGGCCGATCTTGGCCGGGCACTGGCCGCGCCGCCGCGGCGACCGGGACTCACGAAATGGAACTAAAAGGCGAACGACTCATCCCCGCCGGCATCGAGCGCACCTGGGCTGCGCTGAACGACCCCGAAATCCTCAAGGCCTGCATTGCCGGCTGCGAGCAGCTCGAGCCCGACGGCGACAACGCCTACAAGGCGCTCCTGGCAGCGCGCATCGGCCCCGTCAATGCGCGCTTTCGCGGCAGCCTGAAGCTGGCCGACGTGGTGCCGCCGACGAGCTACACGATCCACTTCGACGGCCAGGGCGGTGTCGCCGGCTTCGGCAAGGGCTCGGCGCACGTCACGCTTGCCCCTGAAGGCGCAGGGCAGACGCGGCTGAACTACAGCGCGCAGGCGCAGGTCGGTGGCAAGATCGCGCAGGTGGGCTCGCGCCTCGTCGACGCGGCGGCAGGCAAGATGTCGGGCGACTTCTTCGATGCCTTCGAAGCCAGGCTGCGCAGCGAGGCCGAGGGTGTGCCGGCGCCGGTGCCGGCCGTGCGGGCGCCCGCCGTGCCGACCTGGGTCTGGATCGTCGGCGCGGCGCTGGTGCTGGTGGTGTTGTACCTGCTGCTGCGCTGAGGCCGCGCCCGCCGCGGCGCGCGCGGGCGCGGGGCCGGGATCAGGGGAGATCGAGCCATGGACAGTCTGGACCTCGCGGTGCTGCGCCAGGCGCGCGATTGGCGCGTCGAGGGGCACGGTGTGTGGCTGGTGACCGTCATCGAAACCTGGGGCAGCGCACCGCGTCCGCCCGGCGCACTGCTGGCAATGCGCGACGACGGCCTCGTCGTCGGCTCGGTGTCGGGTGGCTGTGTCGAGGACGACCTGATCGACCGCGTGCGCCACGGCGAGCGCGTGGGCAAGCCCTCGCTCGTCGCCTACGGCGTGACGAAGGAGGAGGCGGCGCGCTTCGGCCTGCCGTGCGGCGGCAGCCTGCGCCTGGTGCAGGAGCCGCTTGGCGATACGGCCTGGATCGACCAGGTGCTCGAGCGCACCGCGCGCCACGAGCTGGTGGCGCGCCGCCTCGTGCTCGCCAGCGGCGAGGTCACGCTCGAGCACGCGGTGCGCGGCGACACCTTCAGTTTCGACGGTGCCGTGCTGCGCGCCTGCTACGGGCCGCGCTGGCGGCTGATGATCGTCGGCGCCGGGCAACTGTCGCGCGCGGTGGCGCAGATCGCGCTGCTGTGCGACTTCGAGGTCGTGTGCTGCGACCCGCGCGAGGAATACAACCTGACGTGGGACGTTGCGAACACGACCTTCAGCAAGGCGATGCCCGACGATCTCGTCGTGCAGCTCCAGCTCGACGAGCACAGCGCCGTGGTCGCGCTCACGCACGACCCCAAGCTCGACGACATGGCGCTGCTCGAGGCGCTCAAGTCGCCGGCGTTCTACATCGGCGCGCTCGGCTCGCGCCTGAACACCGCCAAGCGGCGCAGGCGGCTGGCCGACTTCGACCTGACGCCCCAACAGATCGACCGTCTTCACGGGCCGATCGGCCTCGATCTGGGCGCCAAGTCGCCGGCCGAGATCGCCGTGTCGATCGTGGCCGAGATCATCGCCGTGCGCTACGGCGTGCCGCTGGCGCAGAAGAAGCCCGGCTCGTCGTTCCCCGAGGCGCAGGACATCGTGGCCACCGAAGACGGCGCCGCCGTCTGCGGCGTGGCGCCGGTGCACGAGTGACGCAGACGAGGCCCGCACGATGAACCCGACGACCGAAGCCGCGGACGCGGTGGTCGCTGCCGACGGCGCTGGCGTCGCCGCGGCGGCGGTGCTGCATCGCGGCGGCACGGCGGCCGACATGCTGCTGGCCGAAGTCGTCGCGCATCGGCAGGCGCAGGGCCGGCGCGTGCGCGGGCTGCTGATGACCTATCCGCAGCCCGAGGCCGGGTGCGCCGGGCGCATGGTGCTCGTCGACATCGCCAGCGGGGCGCCTTTCCTCGTCTCGCAGCCGATGGGCTCCGGCTCCACGGCGTGCCGTGGCGATCCGCAGGGCTTCGCGCAGGCCAGCGGCGTGCTGCGTGCGGCCTTGGCCGACGCGCCCGATCTGGTCGTCGTCAATCGCTTCGGCGCGCTCGAAGCCGAAGGCGGCGGCTTCAGCGCCGAGCTGCTCGAGCTGCTTTCAGAGGGCATCCCGGTGCTCACGGCCGTCAACGAACGCTATCTGCCGGCTTGGCAGCACTTCAGCGGCGGCGCGGTGGTGCTGCCGGCCGAGCGCGCCGCGGTCGACGAGTGGCTCGCCGGGGTGCTCGCCCGCGACAGCGGGCCTGCCGCGGCACGGTAGGGTCGGGGGCCGACGTCGCACGAGGCGGGGCGCGCGCGAGATACGGCACGCGCTGGATCCTGCCGGCCTGGCATCGGCGTCACCGCCGGGCGTGCACGCGTCGCGGGGCGCTGCGGCATGCGGTTCGCGCTGCGTGCGCCGCGTGTGCGTTGCCCTTCGTGATGCCGGTCGACGCCCGATGCGACACTTCGCCATCGGCACCTCGGCGCCGCGTTGTCCTGGAGAGAGCACATGACCCCCGTACTGCAGAGCTACATCGGCGGCCGCTGGTTCGGCCATGACGCGGCCGCCACGTTGGCCAGCGCCGTCAACGGCCGTCCGGTGGCGGCCACGCATGCCGAGGCGATCGACTTCGGCGAAGCGCTCGCGCACGCGCGCGCCGTCGGCCTGCCGGCGCTGCTCGCGCTCGATTTCCAGCAGCGCGCCGAGCGGCTCAAGGCGCTGGCCAGGTACCTGATCGAGCACAAGGAACAGCTGTACGCCGTCTCGGCGCACACCGGCGCCACGCGCAACGACGGCTGGGTCGACATCGAAGGCGGCAGCGGCACGCTGTTCGCGTATGCCGGCGTCGGCAGCAGCGAGCTGCCCTCGGGCAACCTGGTGCACGAGGGGCCGGTGCTGCCGCTGGGCAAGAAGGGCGGCTTCGTCGGCACGCACATCCTGGTGCCGCGCCGCGGCGTGGTGGTGCACATCAACGCCTTCAACTTTCCGGTCTGGGGGCTGCTCGAGAAGTTCGCGCCGAGCTTCCTCGCCGGCATGCCGTGCATCGCCAAGCCGGCCACCGCCACCAGCTACCTCACCGCGGCCTGCGTGCGCCTGATGCTCGATTCGGGCCTCGTGCCCGCGGGCGCGCTGCAGCTCGTGATCGGCGGCACCGGCGATCTGCTCGAGCGGCTCGAGGAAAGCGACGTCGTCACCTTCACCGGCAGCGCCGAGACGGCGGCCAGGCTGCGCACGCACCCGAACATCGTGCGCCGCTCGATCCCGTTCAACGCCGAGGCCGATTCGCTCAACTGCGCGATCCTCGCGCCCGACGTGCAGCCCGAGGACGAGGAGTTCGACCTCTTCGTCAAGGAGGTGGCGCGCGAGATCACCGTCAAGGCCGGCCAGAAGTGCACCGCGATCCGCCGCGCCATCGTGCCCCGCGACCGCATCGACGCGGTGGCCGCGCGGCTGCGCGAACGCCTGTCCAAGGTGGTGGTGGGCGACCCCGCGCTCGAGAAGGTGCGCATGGGCGCGCTCGCCTCGCACGCGCAGCGCGCCGACGTGGCCGCGCGCGTGGCCGAGCTGGCGGCCGGCAGCGAGATCGTGTTCGGTGCCGCCGACGGCTTCGCGCCGCAGGGCGAGGGCGTGGCCGAGGGCGCGTTCTTCCCGCCCACGCTGCTGCTGTGCCGCGACCCGGCGCGCCATCCGGCCGTGCACGACGTCGAGGCGTTCGGGCCGGTGAGCACGCTGATGCCGTACGGCGATCTGGACGAGGCGCTGGCGCTGGCCGCGCGCGGCCGCGGCAGCCTGGTCGGCACGCTGGTGACGAAGACGCCGGCCATCGCGGCGCAGGCGATTCCGGTGGCCGCCGCGCACCACGGGCGGCTGCTCGTGCTCGACCGCGTCGCCGCGGCCGAATCCACCGGCCACGGCTCGCCGCTGCCGCTGCTCAAGCACGGCGGCCCGGGGCGCGCGGGCGGCGGCGAGGAGCTGGGCGGCGTGCGCGCCGTCGAGCACTACCTGCAGCGCACCGCGGTGCAGGGCTCGCCGACGATGGTCTCGGCGGTGGCCGGCGAGTACATCCGCGGCGCCGCGCTGATCGAGACCGAGCTGCACCCGTTTCGCCGCCACTTCGAGGACCTGCGCATCGGCGAGAGCCTGCTCACGCACCGGCGCACGGTGAGCGAGGCCGACATCGTGCTCTTCGGCGGCATCAGCGGCGACTACTTCTACATGCACTTCGACGAGATCGCGGCGCGCAGCTCGACCTTCGGCAAGCGCATCGCGCACGGCTACTTCGTGCTGTCGGCGGCGGCGGGCCTGTTCGTCAGCCCCGCGCCGGGGCCGGTGCTCGCCAACTACGGCCTGGACACGCTGCGCTTCGTCAAGCCGGTGGGCGTCGGCGACACGATCCTGGCGCGCCTGACCTGCAAGCGCAAGATCGACCGGCGCAGGAAGGGCGCCGACGGCGTCGGCCAGGGCGTCGTGGCCTGGGACGTGGCGGTCACGAACCAGGACGGCGAACTCGTGGCGAGCTACGACATCCTGACGCTGGTCGCCAAGCGCGGCTGAGCGCGTGCAGGGAGGTCCATCGCACCGGCGCGCCGGTCAGCGCGCGCCGGGGGCGCGGCACCCGTCACGGGGCGCCGGGGGCGCGGCACCCGTCACGGCGCGCCGAGGGCGCGGCCCCCATCACAGCGCGCCGAGGGCGCGCTTGCGCCGCTCGAGCATGCGCCAGATGAAGGGCGTGAAGATGAGCTGCATCGCCAGCTCCATCTTCCCGCCCGGCACGACGATGGTGTTGGCGCGGCTCATCCACGAGTTGTGGATCATGCCGAGCAGGTACGGGAAGTCGATGCCCTTGGGGTTGGCGAAGCGGATGACGCAGATCGACTCGTCGGCGCTCGGGATGTCGCGCGCGATGAACGGGTTGCTGGTGTCGACCACCGGCACGCGCTGGAAATTGACGTGCGTGCGGCTGAACTGCGGCACGATGTAGTGCACGTAGTCGGGCATGCGGCGCAGGATGGTGTCGGTCACGGCCTCGGCGCTGTAGCCGCGCACGTGCTTGTCGCGGTACAGCTTCTGGATCCACTCGAGGTTGACGACCGGCACCACGCCGATCAGCAGGTCGGGGTGGCGCGCCACGTCGACCTCGGGCGTCTTCACGGCGCCGTGCAGGCCCTCGTAGAACAGGATGTCGGTGTCGGCCGGCAGGTCCTCCCAGGCGGTGAAGGTGCCCGGCTCCTGCCGGTACGGCGCAGCCTCGGCCGGGTCGTGCAGGTACTTGCGGCAACGCCCGCTGCCGCTTTCGCCGTAGCTGCGGAACAGCTGCTCGAGCTCGGCGAACAGGTTGTTCTCGGGGCCGAAGTGGCTGAAGTGCCGGTTGCCGGCCTGCTCGGCCTCGGCCTGGCGCGCGCGCATCTCCAGGCGGTCCCAGCGGTGGAAGCTGTCGCCTTCGATGATCGCGGGCCGGACGCCTTCGCGGCGGAAGATGGCGTCGAAGGTGCGCGTCACGCTCGAGGTGCCGGCGCCGCTCGAGCCGGTGATGGCGATGATGGGGTGGCGTTCGGACATGGCGGGGCTTTCGATCGCGGTCAGTCGCGGAACAGGCTGCGCTCGGCGAACAGCGGCGTCGCCGGCTCGCGCGTCGCGGGGTCGTGGTGGTAGCGCTCGATGCGCTCGACCTCGCTGCGGCTGCCGAACACGAAGCCGATGCGCTGGTGCAGCGACGAGGGCTGGACGCGGAGCACCGGCTGGCGCCCGGTGCTCGCCCGCCCGCCCGCCTGCTCCATCACGAAGCCGATCGGGTTGGCCTCGTAGAGCAGGCGCAGGCGGCCGGGCCGGCTTGCATCCTTGGTGTCGCGCGGGTACATGAAGACGCCGCCGCGCATCAGGATGCGGTGTGCCTCGGCCACCAGGCTGGCGATCCAGCGCATGTTGAAGTCCCTGCCGCGCGGGCCGCTCCTGCCGGCCAGGCACTCGTCGACGTAGCGCTTGACCGGCGGCTCCCAGAAGCGCGCGTTGCTGCTGTTGATCGCGAACTCGGAGGCGTCGGCCGGCACCCGGATGTCCGGGTGCGAGAGCACGAACTCGCCCAGGTTGGGGTCGAGCGTGAAGCCGGCCACGCCGTTGCCCACGGTGAGCACCAGCATCGTCGTCGGGCCGTAGATCGCGTACCCGGCGGCGACCTGGGCGGCGCCGGGCTGCAGGAAGTCGGCCTCGGTCACGTCGCGGCCGTCGTCGCCCGCGCCCTCGGGCATGCGCAGGATGCCGAAGATGCTGCCGACCGCGACGTTGACGTCGATGTTGCTGCTGCCGTCGAGCGGGTCGAACGCGAGCAGGTACTTGCCGCGCGGGTAGCTCGCGGGGATCTGCGCCGGCGCGGCCAGCTCCTCGCTCGCCATGCCGCCGAGGTGGCCGTTCCACTCGTTCATGCGCACGAAGATCTCGTTGGCGATCACGTCCAGGGGCTTCTGCACCTCGCCTTGCACGTTGAGCTGGCCGCCCGGTGCGGACGCGGGCGCGGGCGCGGGCGCGGCGGCGCCGATGGCGCTTGCGGCAACCGTGCCGGCGCCGCCGCCCGCGTCGTGCAGCCGGCCGCAGGCGACGATGCGCGCGATCGCCTTGCAGGCCAGCGCGACGTCGAGGATGAGCGCGTTCAGCTCGCCGCTGGCCTGCGGGTAGCGGCGGCGCTCCTCGATCAGGTAGCGCGTGAGGGTCCAGCGTCCGGTGAGCGGCATGGTGCGGGGCTTTCGTGGCGGTGCGGTGCGGTCACTGCGCGAACACGCGGCTGGCGCGGATGTCGCTCTCTTCGATGGTCGTGAGCTCGGTCGCGCCGAGCACGCGCTCGCGCTCGGCAAACAGGCGGCTGGCCTGGCGCAGCCGCGCGCGGTCGAGCGCGTTGCGCACGCTGCGCGCGTTGGCGAAGTGCGGCTGGCCGATGCGCCGCCCGAGGTACTCGGCGAAGGCGCGCGCCGCCGCGGGCGCGAAGCGGTACGACATGCCGGCCAGCATCCGCTCGGCGATCGCCTCCAGCTCGGCCGGCGTGTAGTCGGGGAAGTCGAGGTGGTGCGCGATGCGGCTGCTCAGGCCGGGGTTGCTGCGAAAGAAGGTGTCCATGCGCTCCTTGTAGCCGGCGAGGATGACCACCAGGTCGTCGCGCTGGTTCTCCATCACCTGCAGCAAGATCTCGATGGCCTCCTGGCCGTAGTCGCGCTCGTTGTCGGGGCGGTACAGGTAGTAGGCCTCGTCGATGAAGAGCACGCCGCCCAGCGCCTTGTTCAGCACTTCCTTCGTCTTGGGCGCGGTGTGGCCGATGTACTGGCCCACCAGGTCGTCGCGCGTCACCGCCACCAGGTGGCCTTTGCGCACGTAGCCCAGGCGATGCAGGACCTGGGCCATGCGCAGCGCCACCGTCGTCTTGCCGGTGCCGGGGTTGCCGGTGAACGACATGTGCAGGCTCGGCGTGGCGGCGGCCAGGCCGTGCGCCAGCCGCAGCTTGTCGACGACGAGCAGCGCCGCGATGTCGCGGATGCGCTGCTTGACCGGCGCCAGGCCGACGAGGTCGCGCTCGAGCTCGTCGAGCACGGCCTCGACCTGGCTGGCGCGCAGCACGTCGGCGACGGTGCGCGGCGCGGGCGGCGCCGCGGCAGCCTCGGCCGCCGCGGCGGGTGCG
>JAFECX010000155.1 GCA_018241895.1 Pseudomonadota bacterium | reverse complement strand
GCGCGCACGCAGGCCGACGAGCTGATCGTCGCCGCCGCGATCCACGACCATGCGGCACGGCTCGCGTCGTACGAACTGCTGGCCGAGCTCGCCGGCGCGGCTGCGGGCCGCCATGCCTGAGTGAGATGGCGCGTCGCCGGCGCAGGACATCCGCGTTCGCGGCCCGCGTACCGTCGCCTGGTTCACCGTCGCGCACGCTCGACCCCGCAGCGCAGCGCCCCGCACCGCGATCACGCGTGCGCAACCTGTCCCCGGCCGGGCCGCTGGGGCTGCTGGCGACCATCGTGCCGTGGCGGCTGCTGGCGGTGGGCCCCGGTTCGCGGGGCGGCACCGCCCGCTGCGTCTTCCTGCCCGTGCTCTTCCTGACCGAGGGGCGCCGGGTCACGGCGCCGCTGGTGTTGCGGGCCGACCTGCTGCCGCTGGGCGGGCTGCGCCGGTGGGGCGCACGCCGGCAGGCGCTGCGCGGGCACGGCGAGCCGGATGCCTGAGCGGGCGGATCGTCAGACCTTGAACTCCGAGATCGCCTGCAACGGCAGCCGCTCGAGGTCGGGCACCTTGGCGTCGGCGCGCGGATAGCCCACCGGCATCACCAGCACCGCCTTCTCGTTGCGGCCGCGCCCGAGCAGCTCGCGCAGGAAGCCCATCGGATTGGGCGTGTGCGTGAGCGTCACCAGCCCCATGTGGTGGACGGCGGCGACGAACAGGCCCGCGGCGATGCCGACGCTCTCGTCGACGTAGTAGTTCTTGCGCTGGCTGCCGTCGGCAAGCAGGCCGAACTTCTCGGCGAACAGCACGACGAGCCAGGGCGCCTCGGTGAGGTGCTCCTTGACGTGGTCGGTGCCCAGCGGGTGCAGCGCCTCGCGCCACTCGTCGGTCATGCGCTGGGCGTAGGTCTTGTATTCCTCCTCCTCGGTGGCGCCGCGGATGCGACGCTTGAGTTCGGCGTCGGCGACGGCGACGAAGCGCCACGGCTGGCGGTGCGCGCCCGACGGCGCGGTGCCGGCGGTGCGGATCGCCAGTTCGATGAGCTCGCGCGGCACCGGTTCGTTGGAGAAGTGGCGCGTCGTGCGCCGCTGGTCCATCTCGGCGTAGAAGGCGCGTGCCCGCTCGGCCATCTCGGCCTCGGGGCGGCGGTGCCAGTGCGGCAGCGGCACGAACCGGGGTTCGGGCAGGTGGCGCGTGAGGCCTTTGTATTCGGGCAGGGCGGCGGGGTCGGCAGGCATGGGGTCGGGCGGGGCGGTGCGTCGTCGATGTGCGATTGTTCTGCAGCATGGCCGCGGAGGTGGCTGGGGTTTGCGCGCTGCGTTGCCTCGCCGAGGGCCTCACCGATGAAGACGGCGCCGCCGGCGGCGGCCCGTGCCGGCACGGTGAGCCGCAAGCACGCGGCACTCGTGCGCGAGTGCTGCGGCAGCGCGCGCTACCAGGCAATGCAGCCCGGCTGCGATGCGGGCGCGCCGGACTGCAGCGCGTGGAGCACGCCTTCGGCACGCGCCGGTGCTGGCGCAGCGGAGCGGCGCGCGCAGCGGTGTCCGGTTGCCCCCGCGCACCGCCTCCGGCGTGCAAGGGGCGCGGCCGATGCGACCGACTACACGCCGAGCTGCTGCGCCAGCGCCGGCGCGTCGGCGAGTTCGCGCGCGTTGCCCGCGAGCACGACGCGGCCCTTCTGCAGCACGACCAGCCGATCGGCGTGCGCCGCGACGCGGCGGTAGTCGCGGTCGACGACCAGCGTCGCGATGCCGTCGGCGCGGATCTTCGCGATGACGTTCCAGATCTCGTTGACGACCAGCGGCGCCAGGCCCTCGGTGGCCTCGTCGAGGATCATGAGCTGGGGGTTGGTCATCAGCGCACGGCCGATGGCCACCATCTGCTGCTCGCCGCCCGACAACTGCATGCCGAGGTGCCCGAAGCGCGCACCCAGGCGCGGAAAGAGGGCGAGCACGCGCTCGAGCGTCCACTCGCGGCGGCCGTCGATGCCGGGACGCGCGGCCATCACCAGGTTCTCGCGCGTCGTGAGGTTGGGGAACACGCCGCGGCCCTCGGGCACGTAGGCGATGCCCGAGCGCGCCATCTCGTGCGGTGCGGCGCGCGAGACGTCCTGCCCGCGCAGACGGATCTGGCCCTCGCGCTGGCGCACATGGCCGAGCAGGCTGCGGATCAGCGTGCTCTTGCCCATGCCGTTTCTGCCCAGCAGGCCGACGGCCTCGCGCTCGCCGATGTCGAGGTCGACGCCGTGCAGCACGTGGCTCGAGCCATACCAGGCGTGCACGCCGCGTGCGTGCAGCAACGGTGTGGCTGCCGGTGCGGCCGCCTGCGGCGGCGTCGGTGCGCGCGTCTGCGCGGCGGGCTGCGCGCCGTCCATCGCTAGGCGAGCGCCACCGCTTCTGTGCCGGCGGCCCGGCTCAGGCGTTCGAGGCGCTCCAGGCGCGCCCAGCCGGCGTCGATCTCGAGCTGCAAGGCCTCGATCTCGTCGGCGTCGAGCGAGCGGTAGCGGCGCTGGATCTTCAGGTATTCGGCCACCGGGCGCGTCTTGGGCACGTTGATCGTGTAGCGCTCGCCGTCCTCGATCTCGTACACCGGGAAGGCGCCGCTTTCGACCGCCAGCCGCGCGGCGACGAGCCCGGCGTCGTCGGCCAGGCCCCAGCCGGGGATGCAGGGGATCAGCAGCGTGAGCATGCGCAGGCCGTGCATCGACTTGGCCTTGTCGATCTTGCGCCGCATGTCGTTCATGTGCGCGGCGCTGGCGGTGGCGGCGTAGGGCACGCCGTGCGCTGCCATGATCCCGGTGAGGTCCTTCTTGCGCGTGGTCTTGCCGGCCGGGGTGGAGGCGGTGCGTGCGTACAGCGGCGTCGACGAGGACTTCTGCGCACCCGTGTTCATGTAGCCTTCGTTGTCGAAGCAGATGTACAGGATGTTCTCGTTGCGCTCGGCCGCCGAGCTCAGGCACTGGAAGCCGATGTCGTAGGTGCCGCCGTCGCCGGCCAGCACGACCACCTGCGTGTCACGCCGGCCCTGCGCATCGAGCGCGCGCCGGATGCCGCTGGCCGCGGCGGCGCTGGACTCGAGCGTCGGCTGGTACACGGGAATGCTCATCGAGCTGTACGGCTGCGGTCCGGCGATGATGGCCATGCACGAGGGCGGGATCACGGCCACCGTGTTCGGGCCGAGCGCGGCGAGCACGTGACGCGCCGACAGCGCGTCGACGCAACCCGGGCAGGCCGCGTGCCCGGAGCACATCATCGCGTTCTCGGCGGCGGGATGGTTCGGCAGCATGTTCAGCGCACCCACGTGGATTCGGGCTGCGGCATGCGGCCGCGGCACGCGTTGACCCAGGCCACCAGACGCTCGGGCGGCACGTTGACTCCGCCCACGCCGGCGAGCAGGCCGTGGATGCGCGGTGCGCCCTCCATGCCGTACAGCGCGGCGCGCAGCTCCTGGTGCAGGATGCCCCCCAGGCCGGGCGAGTGGTTGCGATCGAGCACGATCACGTCGCTCGCGCCGGCCAGCGCCGCGCGCAGCGCGGCCACCGGCAGCGGCCTGAACAGCCTGAGCTTGACGAGGCCGACCGCCTCGCCCGCCTCGCGCAGCGCATCGACCGCCTCGCGCGCGCTGCCGCACATGCTGCCCATCGTGATCATCAGCGTCTGCGCGCCGTCGCAGCGGTAGCGCTCGACCACGCCCCAGCTGCGTCCGGTGATCGTCGCCCACTCGCGGTCGGCCTCGGCGGCCAGCGCCGGCACGCGCTGCAGCGCGGCCTCGATGTCCATGCGGTGCCGGTAGAACATGTCCTGGGTGATGACGTTGCCCCAGCCCTCGGGCCGTGCCGGGTCGAGGCGGTGCGGCGGGTCGTAGGGCGGCAGGTAGGCGTCGACATCGGCCTGCGCCGGCAGCGCCACCGGCTCGAGCGCGTGCGAGATGTAGAACGCGTCCAGGTTGACCATCGCCGGCACCAGCACCTGCTCGGCCACGCGGTAGGCCTGCAGCACGGTGTCCAGCGCCTCCTGCGCGCTCTCGACGTAGTACTGGATCCAGCCGGTGTCGCGCTGCGCGAGGCTGTCGGTCTGGTCGGGCCAGAAGGCCCAGGGCGAGGCCACCGTGCGGTTCACGTTGGCCATCACGATCGGCGCGCGCGCGCCGGCCGCGTAGTGCAGCAGCTCGTGCATCAGCAGCAGGCCCTGCGACGCGGTGGCGGTGAAGACGCGCACGCCGGTGAGCGACGCCGGGATGCACGCCGACATCACCGAGTGCTCGGACTCGACGGTGATGATCTCGGCGTCGAACTCGCCCGCGGCCTGGAAGTCGGTGAGCAGTTCCAGCACCGGGGTCTGCGGCGTGATCGGGTAGACCGGCGCCACCTTCGGCCGCGCCAGCCGCGCAGCCCAGGCCACGGCGTGGTTGCCGGTCAGCAGCACGCGCTTTGCGGCAGGTTTCATCGGCGGTCGTCCTCCATCACCATCGCGCCCGTGGGGCACTCGCGCACGCACAGGCCGCAGCCCTTGCAGTAGTCGGCCAGCACCTCGTAGTGCGCTGCCGTCGTGCCCACCGCCTGGTTGTGCGCTTCGTCCAGGCGCCGCACCGCCAGGTCGGGGCAGACGGCGACGCAGTTGTCGCAGTCGATGCAGGTGCCGCACGAGAAGCAGCGCGAGCTCTCGGCCACCGCCTCGGCCTCGGCGAAGCCGAGCGCCACCTCGGCGCTGCCCAGACGCTGCTCGGGCTCGAGCCGCTGGTGCGGCGCGCGCGCGGCCTGGTCGTGGTACCAGTGGGCGATGGCCGCGAACGGCACGATCGCCTCGCTCGACTCGGGCCGCTCGCGGTAGGCGGGCGGCCGCTCGGCGCGCGTGCGCAGCAGCTCGGCGTGGATGGCGAGCGCCGCGCGCTTGCCCATGCCGAAGGCCTGGGTGACGAAGCGGCTCATGCTCGTCAGGTCGCCGCCGGCCCACACGCCCTCGGTGCCGGTGTAGCCCTTGCGGTCGGCGGCCAGCAGGTTGTCGCGTGCGGCCAGCGCGTCGCCGAACGGCGCGAGGTCGGCGTCCTGCCCGATCGAGACGACGACGGCATCGGCCTCGAGCGTGAACGTGCTACCGGGCACCGGCTCGATGTGGAAGCGCCCGCGCTCGGGGCCGGGCACGAAGCGCACGCGCGAGCACACGAGCCGCAGCCGGTCGGCGCCGGCGTCGACGCGTTCGAGCGTGGCGCCGTCGGCCAGCGTCACGCCTTCTTCGATCGCTTCGTCGACTTCCTCGCGCTGCGCCGGCAGTTGCGCCCGCGCCTCGAGCGAGAGCATCGTCACCTCGTGGCCGGCGCGGCGGGCGCTGCGCGCGGTGTCGATCGCCGCGCTGCCGCCGCCGATCACGACCAGGCGCCGGCCCAGCGCCGGCGGCGCGCCGGCGTTGGCCGCCGCCAGATAGGCGGCACCCTGCATCAGCCACGGCGCCGTGACGTCGAGCTGCGCCAGTGTGCGCGGGCGCGCGGCGCCGGTGGCGACGAAGACCGCATCGTGCTCGGCTCGCAGCGCGGCGAAGGCCTCGGGGCTCGCCACCTGCGCGTCGAGGTGCACCTCGACGCCGAGCGCGACGACGCGCGCGATCTCGGCATCGAGCACCTCGCGCGGCAGGCGGTAGCCGGGGATGCCGTGGCGCATCAGGCCGCCGAGCGCCGACGTGGCCTCGTACAGCGAGACGCGCCAGCCGCGGCGGCGCAGCTGGAACGCCGCCGACAGGCCCGCCGGGCCGCCGCCGACGACGGCAACGTGGCCGTCGAGCTCGCGCGCCGGCAGCGGGAACTGCCAGCCCTCGGCGATCGCCTGGTCGCCGACGAAGCGTTCGCTGCGGCAGATCGACACCGGCTGGTCGAGCGCGGCGCGGTTGCACGCCGATTCGCACGGGTGGTGGCACACGCGCCCGGTGATGGCCGGGAACGGGTTGTTGCGCACCAGCACTTCCCAGGCCTCGTACCACTCGCGCTTGCGCGAGTGCCCGAGCCATTCGGGGATGTCGTGGTCGACCGGGCAGGCGTTGTGGCAGGGCGCGGGGGCCGCCACGTGCCGCGCCAGCGAGTCGCGCCAGGTGCCGGTCTTGAAGACGGTGGTCGAGCCGGTGGTCCAGGTGGACGGCACCGGCGGCGGTGCGGCCGGGGCCGCGGGTTTGGCCTGCGTCGGTGTGCTCATCGCGGTGCCTCTGCGCTCAGCAGGCGCTCGGTCTCGTCCCAGCCCTCGTTGCAGGCGACCACGTTTTCCTCGCGCCGCGCCGGTGAGCCCGCGGCGATCGTCTGCCCCAGCACCGGCAGCTCGATGCCGCCGACGGCGCGTGCACAGGCGCCCACCAGCGCCGAGTTGACGATGCGCCCGAGGCCGTTGCGCCTGGCGATCGCCAGCCCGTCGATCGGCAGCACGCGCAGCCCGGGCAGCGCCTGGGCGAAGTGGCTGGCCGGGCGGCTGGAGTTGACGACGATGAGCGTGTTCGCGTCGGCGCAGCCGAGCAGCGGCTCGACGAGCAGCGACGCGTCGAAGCACAGGATGGCGTCGGCGCGCTCGATGTTGCAGCGCACGCGGATGGGGCGCTCGTCGACGCGCAGGTACGAGCTCACCGGCGTGCCGCGACGCGCGCCGCCGTAGGTCGCGAAGCACTGCACCTCGTGGCCGGCGGCGAAGTACGCGCTGGCCAGGAGATTGCCCGCGGTCTGCGCGCCCTGGCCGCCGCGGCCCTGGATGACGATCTCGAGCATGGTGATGCGTGCCGCCTTCAGCCCTGGCGCGGCAGCACCGCGGTCACCTCGAGCTCGATCTTGCCCGGGTTGTCGAGCAGGTCGGAGACGAAGATCATGCTCATTGCCGGGTAGTGCGTGCCGATCACCTCGCGCCAGATGCCGCCCAGCTGCTTGCGCGCCGCCAGGTACGCCGGCTTGTCGCAGCAGTAGGCGGTCATGCGGCAGATGTGATGCGGCTTGGCGCCGGCCTTGTCGAGCACGGCGACGATGTTGAGCAGGGCCTGGCGGAACTGCGGCACGATGTCCTCGGACTCGAAGACTTGCTGCGCGTTCCAGCCCACCTGGCCGGCGACGAAGACGATGCGGCCGGCGTCGACCTCGATGCCGTTGGCGTAGCCGATCGGCGCTTTCCAGCCGTCGGGCAGGAGTGTGTGCATGGCGTTCAGTCCTCGTAGCGGGGGGGATCGGGGTCCTCGGCCCAGTTGGCCTCGGGTTCGGGCACCTTGGCGAGCCAGGCATCGATCAGCGACACGTGCCCGACCTCCTCGGCCCGCATCTCCTCGGCGGCGCGGCGGATGTCGTCGCTCGTCGCCTGGCGCGCCAGGCCCTCGAAGAACTGGACCGCGCGCTGCTCGGCGGCGCGCGCCAGCTGCAGCGCGTGCCAGGGGTGCATCAGGTAGTGCATCTCGTCGATCGGCACCGCTTCGGGGGCCTCGAAGGTGCTCCAGGCGCCTTCGGGCGGCAGCGGGGCGCTGTCGGCGCTCCAGCCCATGTCTTGCAGGATGTGATGGACGTGCAGCTGCTCGTAGCCGGCCATCTTGCGGAACAGCTCGGCCACCTCGTGGTTGTTGTGCACCGCCATCATCTCGGCCAGTTCGCTGTAGCGGTCGACGGCCTCGCGCTCCATCGCCAGCGCCTGCACCATCAGCTCGTGGATCGTCTGCACGGGTTTGGGGGCGCTCACAGGGCGAACTCCGCTTCGAGGTCGATGGGCGTCGCGCTGACGTTGGCCGGCCGTTCGTAGACCTCGCGCGAGCCCGCGTACAGCACGCCCATGTTGAAGCCGTCGTCGCTCATGATGCGCCGCGCCGCGCGTGCCGGATCGTCGGTCTCGCTCACCGGTGCCGCGTGCACGAAGTTCTTCCATTCGCGCTGCTCGGGGCGGAAGGTCACGCACGGGCTCAGGATCTCGACGAACGAGAAGCCGGGGTGGCGGATCGCCTGCGCCAGGATCTTCGCGGTGCCGTTGGGGTCGCCGGCGAAGGCGCGCGCCGCGAAGTTGACGCCCGAGGCCAGCGCCACCACCAGCGGGTGGAAGGCGCGCACGCCGGTGCCGCCGGGGGTGAGCTTGTTGTCCCAGTCGGGCTCGGTGGTGGGCGAGGCCTGGCCCTTGGTCATGCCGTACACGTGGTTGTCCATCACGATGTAGGTCATGTCGACGTTGCGCCGGCAGGCGTGCATGAAGTGGTTGCCGCCGATCGAGTAGCCGTCGCCGTCGCCGCCGGTGACGATCACCGTCAGGTCGGGCCGCGCCACCTTGAGACCGGCACCGGCGGCCAGGGCGCGCCCGTGCACGCCGTGAAAGCCGTAGCAGTTGGTGTACGCGGGCAGCCGCGAGCTGCAGCCGATGCCCGAGACCACGGCCACCTCGTGCGGCGGGCGCTGCACCATCGCCAGTGCCTTGGTGAGCGCGCTCAGGACGGAGTAGTCGCCGCAGCCCGGGCACCACACGGGCTTGTAGTCGGACTTGTAGTCGGCGGCGCTCAGCGCCTCGGGGATGTGGGGGTCGTTCATGCGTTGGCCTCCGCGACGATCTTGCGTGAACCGACGGCCTGCGCCCAGTCGGTGAAGGCGGCGGCCAGCTCGCCGGGGCGCAGCGGCAGCGGGCCCGGGCGGTGCAGCCCGCGTGCGCGGCCCGGCAGGTCGCAGCGGCTGCGCAGGTAGCGCAGCAACTGGCCACCGTGGTTCTGCTCGACGACCAGCACTTCGCGCACGCCGGCCAGCGCCTGCTCGAGCGCCTGCGGGCGCAGCGGCGCGAGCAGGCGGATCGACACGAGGCGCAGCGCCAGCCCCTGCGCGGCGACGCGCGCGATGGCCTCGCGCGCCGCACCGGTGGTCGAGCCGAAGGTGACGATGGCCAGCTCGGCGTCGCCCTCGATGTCGGCCCAGCGCGCGCCGTAGTCGTGGCTCTCGAGCTTGCGCAGCCGCTTGTCGAGCTGGCGTCGGTGGTCGGCTGCGCCGCTGCTCGGGATGCCGCGCTCGGTGTGCTCGAGCCCGTCGGCGGTGTACATGGTGCCGGGGTTGCCGGGGATCGCCATCGGCGAGACGCCCGAAGGCGTGTCGGCGTAACGGCGGTAGTTCTCGGCGTCGGGTGCGGCGGTCAGGCGCTGCGGCGGCGGCACGGTGTGGGTCGGACGGTCGATGACGGCGCGCGACTGGCCCATGAACTGATCGGTCAGGAGGATGGCCGGCGACTGCAGTGCCTCGGCCAGCTGCACCGCCCATTCGCTGGTGCGCAGGCAGTCGGCGATCGAGTTCGCGGCCAGCACGAGGCGCGGCGCGTCGCCGTGCAGCCCCTCGACCGCGAAGGCAAGGTCGCTCTGCTCGCTCTTGGCCGGAATGCCGGTGGACGGGCCGCCGCGCATCACGTCGACGATGACGACCGGCACCTCGGCGGCCACCGCCAGCCCGATGCCCTCGGTCATCAGCGCCAGCCCCGGGCCGGCGGTGGCGGTGAGCGAAGGCACGCCGCCGTACGAGGCGCCGATGATCATGTTGATCGACGCCAGCTCGTCCTCGGCCTGCAGCAGCGTGCCGCCGACGCGCGTGAGCGCGGGCGACATCCACTCGAGCACTTCGGTGGCCGGCGTGATCGGATAGGCGGCGACGAAACGCACGCCGCCGCGCAGCGCGCCGAAGCCGGTGGCCTCGTTGCCCGAGATCAGCCAGCGCGAAGCGCGTGCCGCCAGCGCGGCCGCGCCGGCCGCAGCGAGCGCCGGCGGCTTCGCGCCCTCGAGCGCGCTGGCCATCGCAAAGCCGCGGCGCAGCGCCTCCGTGTTGGCCGTGAGCGCATGCGCGCTGCGCTTCCAGCTCGCGGCCAGCGCGGTCTCGAGCGCGGCCAGCGGCACGCCGCACAGGGCGGCGGCCACGCCCGCGCCCACCATGTTGACCCAGGCGCCGCCGGCATCCTTGGCCGTCTGCTTGAACGGGAAAATGACGAAGCGCGCGCCGCTCGCACGCAGGGCGTCGGGCGGCTCGCCGGCCTCGCTGTCGCCGACCAGCAGGCTCGCCGGACCGAGCGGGATCTCGTCGGCGAAGCGGTTCAGGTTCTGCCAGTCGATGGCCAGCAGCACTTCGAAGCGATCGCTCAGCGTGGCCAGCGGCGTCGGCCCCAGCCGCAGCAGCGCGGCCGCCTCGCCGCCGCGGATCTGCGGCCCGCTGGTGCGCACCATGAGACCGTACAGCCCGGCGCCGGCCGCCGCGTCGAGCAGCAGCGTGCCGGCGGTCATGACGCCGGCGCCGCCGCTGCCGGCGATGGCCAGCGAGTAACTGGGTCCCGTGAGGTTCTGCGCGGCAGCGCCGGGGGCCGTTGAAGCGGAACTCGAAGACAAGGCTTACTCCGTTGCGATCACGGGCCGCCAGTGAAACGCCGGCGGCGGCGCGCGTCCCTGCGCCAGATCAAGGAAATCCGACGCCGAGGCCGCAGAATACGGGAAAACTGGTATTCGGGTACCGGAATACAGAAGAGGCCGACTGCCGGCCGCGGATCGGGGGCAGGCGGCGCCGCTCGGCGACGCGCCCGAAGCCGCGTGCAGCGTCCGTGCGGTCGTTCGTAAGCGAGAAGGAAAGTGCGATGCCGATAGCCGCCCAGCGCTGGCTGATGACCGCCCCCGGCGCACCGCTCGTGCGCGCCGACTTCGAGGCCGAGCCCGGTGCCGGCGAGGTCGTGGTCGCGGTGGCCGGCTGCGGCGTGTGCCACACCGACCTCGGTTACTTCTACGACGGCGTGCGCACCAACCACGCGTTGCCGCTGGCGCTCGGCCACGAGATCAGCGGCCGCGTCGTCGCGGCCGGCGCCGGTGCCGACGCATGGCTGCAGCGCGCCGTCATCGTGCCGGCGGTGCTGCCGTGCGGCGAGTGCGACCTGTGCCGTCGTGGCCGGGCCACGATCTGCCGCAGCCAGAAGATGCCCGGCAACGACATCCAGGGCGGCTTCGCCTCGCACATCGTCGTGCCGGCGCGCGGGCTGTGCGCGGTCGACGAGCCGCGCCTGGCCGCCGCCGGGCTCACGCTGGCGCAGGTGTCGATCGTCGCCGACGCGCTGACGACGCCGTATCAGGCGGTGCACCGCGCCGGCGTCGAGCCGGGCGATCTGGCGGTCGTGATCGGCGTCGGCGGCGTCGGCGGCTACTGCGTGCAGATCGCCAACGCCTTCGGCGCCGCGGTGGTCGCCATCGACGTCGACGCGCGCAAGCTCGAGGCCATCGCCGCCGACGGCGGTGCGGCGCTCGCGCTCGACGCGCGCGCGCACGACGCCAAGGCGCTCAAGAAGGCCATCGCCGAGTTCGCCCGCAGCAAGGGCCTGCGCAGCACCGAGTGGAAGATCTTCGAGTGCTCGGGCAGCGCGCCGGGGCAGTCGACGGCGTTCAACCTGCTGGTGCACGGCGCCACGCTCGCGGTGGTCGGCTTCACGATGGACAAGGTCGAGCTGCGCCTATCCAACCTGATGGCCTTCGATGCGCGCGCGATCGGCAACTGGGGCTGCCCGCCCGAGTCGTACCCGGCCGCGCTCGACCTCGTGCTCGACGGCCGCGTCAAGCTCGCGCCCTTCGTCCAAACGCACCCGCTGGCCGACATCAACCACGTCTTCCATGCCGTGCATGCGCGCGAGATCACGCGTCGCGCGGTGCTCGTCCCCTGAACTGCCGACCCCCTCCAGGAGCCCTAGCGATGTCCGAACTCAAGAACCACAACCTCGTCGACGACTACTCCAAGCCCGGTGTGCGCTACGAGCGCCGGCCCGCGCGGCGCGCCGACGGCAGCGCCATCGAGGGCCTGTACAACGCCTGGATCTGGCTCGACAACCCCGGCCAGTACAACAGCTACACGACCGAGATGGTCAAGGGCGTGATCCTGGCCATGGGCGCGGCGAGCAACGACCGCGCGGTCAACTGCGTGGTCTTCACCGGCGTCGGCGACAAGGCGTTCTGCACCGGCGGCAACACCAAGGAGTACGCCGAGTACTACGCCGGGCGGCCGCACGAGTACCGGCAGTACATGCGCCTGTTCAACGACATGGTGAGCGCGATCCTCGGCTGCGACAAGCCGGTGATCTGCCGCGTCAACGGCATGCGCATCGGCGGCGGCCAGGAGATCGGCATGGCGTGCGACTTCACGGTCTCGTCCGACCTCGCGCGCTACGGCCAGGCCGGACCGAAGCACGGCTCGGCGCCGATCGGCGGCATCACCGACTTCCTGCCGGTGGTCATCGGTGCCGAGCGTGCGATGTCCGCGTGCATCCTGTGCGAGCCGTTCTCGGCGCACAAGGCGTACCAGATGGGCCTGATCACCGACCTCGTGCCGGCGCTCAAGGTCGACGGCAAGTTCGTCGCCAACCCGCTCGTCGAGACGCAGCGCATGGTCGACGAGTTCGGCCGCAACGCCTACGGTGAATCCAAGAGCGGCGCTGCGCTCGAGGAGGGCAAGGCGCTGATGAAGCGCGGCACGGTCGACCTGTCGCAGCTCGACGCCAAGGTCGAGGAGCTGTGCGCCAAGATCCTGCTCACCTTCCCCGACTGCACCACGAAGACGCTCGAGGAGCTGCGCAAGCCCAAGCTCGAGGCCTGGAACCGCAACAAGGAGAACTCGCGCGCCTGGTTGTCGCTGAACATGATGACCGAGGCGCGCGCCGGCTTCACCGCGTTCAACGAAGGCGCGAAGGACGATCGCGAGATCGACTTCGTGCTGCTGCGCCAGCGCATCGCCGCCGGCCAGGGCTGGGTCGGCAGCCTGCACGGCGACATCCAGCCCAAGGCGAAGAAGCATGGCTGAGGCCGCGGCCGGCGCCGGCCCGCTGAAGGTCTGGCTCGAGCGCGACGGC
>JAFECX010000154.1 GCA_018241895.1 Pseudomonadota bacterium | reverse complement strand
GCCGCGCCGCGCCGCCTGCCCGCCGCGCCCGGCGCACGCCGCGCGCCTCGCTCAGGGCGCGTCGTCGTCGGCCGGCGCGTGCCAGCCGCCGCCCATCGCCTGCACGAGCGCGATCGCGGCCGCCTGGCGGCTCGACATCAGCTGCGACAGCGTCTGGCGCGCCGCCAGCGCGGTGACCTGCGCGCCGACGACGCTGGTGTAGGGCACCTGCGCCTGCAGGTACTGGTTCAGCGTCAGCCGCTCGGTCTCGTCGGCCGCCTGCGACGCGGCGCGGCGCAGGTTCTCCTGCTCGGCGAGCGAGCGCATCGTCGCCAGCTGGTCCTCGACGCCGGCGAAGGCGGCCAGCACGCTCTGGCGGTAGTTGGCGATCGCCTGCTCGCGCGCCGCCTGCGCGGCCGCGATCGCCGCGCCGCGCGCGCCGGCATCGAACAGCGTCTGCGCTGCCGCCAGGCCGAGCGACCAGACGCTGGCCGACGAACGCAGCAGGCCGGCCACGCTGCCGGCGCTGCTGCCGGCCGAGGCCGACAGCGCGAGGCTCGGGAAGTAGGCCGCGCTGGCGACGCCGACCTGCGCATTGGCCGCCGCCACCGCGCGCTCGGCGGCGGCGATGTCGGGTCGGCGCTGCAGCAGCAGCGATGGCACCGCGAGCGGGATCGCCGGCACGCGCGTGTCCCACGCCGCCGCCGCGATCGCGAAGGCGCCGGCGGGCCGGCCGACGAGCAGCGCGATCGCGTGCTCGAGGCGCTGGCGCTGCGCGAGCATCGCGACGCGGTTGGCGCGCGTCGACTCGACCTGCGTCTGCGCCTCCAGCACGTCGGTGCGCGCGACGATGCCCGCCCGGTACTGGTTCTGCGTGATGCGCAGCGCGCGCTCGTAGGCGGCCACGGCCTGCGCCAGCAGCTCGAGCTCGTTGTCGGCCTCGCGCAGTGCGAAGTAGTCGGTGGCGAGCGCCGTCTGTGCCGACAGCCGCGCCGCGGCGAGCAGCGCCGCGCTTTGCTCGCGGTCGGCCGCCGCGGCGGCGGCGGCGGCGCCGAGCCTGCCCCAGACGTCGGGCTCCCAGCTCGCCTGCAGCCCGAGCTGCATCGTGGTGGCGCTCGCCGCGCGTGCCGCGCTGCCCGCGCCGGCGCCGCTGCGCGTGGCGCCGGCGTTCGCACCCAGCGTCGGATAGGTCGCCGCTGCCGCCTGCCGCGCCAGCGCCTGCGCCTGGGCGTAGGCGGCCACGGCGGCGGCGACGTTCTGGTTCGAGACCTCGACCTGCGCCGCCAGTGCGTCGAGCGTCGCATCGCCGAACAGCCGCCACCACGCGCCGCGCTCGAGCGTGTCGGCCGGCGCCGCCGGCAGCCAGGTCGCCTCGGCGTCGGGCGCCTCCTTGTACGCAGTGGGCAGCGCGACGTCGGGCCGGCGGTACGGCGGCGCCTGTGCGCAGCCGGCCAGCGCGGCGGCCAGGGCGAGCGCCGCTGCGAGCGTGAGCGTGCGGCGATCGTTCATGCCGGCTGCGCCGCATCGAGCGCGCCGCCGCGGCTGAGCCGCCGCTCGTCGGCGCTCGGCCGGCGCCACCGGTCGAGCCACAGGTAGACCACCGGCGTCGTCAGCAGCGTCAGCAGCTGGCTGGCGACGAGCCCGCCGACGATCGCCACACCCAGCGGCTGGCGCAGCTCGGAGCCCTCGCCGAAGCCGATCGCCAGCGGCAGCGCGCCGAACGCGGCCGCCAGCGTGGTCATCAGGATCGGGCGAAAGCGCAGCAGGCAGGCCTCGCGGATCGCCGTCGCGGCGTCCAGGCCGCGCGCGCGCTCGGCGTCGAGCGCGAAGTCGATGATCAGGATCGCGTTCTTCTTGACGATGCCGATCAGCAGGAACACGCCGACGAGCGCGATCAGCGAGAAGTCCATGCGCAGCAGCAGCAGCGCGAGCACGGCGCCGACGCCCGCCGAGGGCAGCGTCGACAGCACCGTGAGCGGGTGAATCAGGCTCTCGTAGAGCACGCCGAGCACGATGTAGATGACCGCCAGCGCGGCGACGATCAGCAGCGCCTGCTGCGCGTTGGACTGCTGCGCGAGCAGCGCGGTGCCGGCGAAGGCGCCGCGCACCGTGGCCGGCAGCGCGATGCGCGCCTCGGCCTCGGCGATGGCGCGTGCGGCGTCGGCCAGCGTCGCGCCGTCGGCGAGGTTGAACGAGATCGTGCTCGCAAGTTCGGTGTTCTGGTGGTTGACCGACGCTGCCGTCGAACCCTCGTCGAAGCGCGCGATGGCCGCCAGCGGCACCATGCGCCCGG
>JAFECX010000153.1 GCA_018241895.1 Pseudomonadota bacterium | reverse complement strand
GACGCGCGGCGCGCCGGCGCGCTCGGGCTGCGCGACGCCGCAGCCGCTCAGCCAGAACGAATTCACCGGCAGCAGCCCGCGCGCCTCGCGCGCCGCGTTGATGGCCTGCCCGTACAGCAGCATCTGCACCTCGCTTTGCAGGCGGCGCACGGGGCGCGCCGCCGGGTCGTTGCCGAGCCAGTGGTCGACGTTGCGCCCGATCACGCGATCGAGCGACGCCGTGGGCAGCTCGGCCAGGCTCTCGTGCATCACGTACCAGCGATCGGCAGCGCCGAACACGAAGCCGTAGCCCGCGCTCGTGAACAGCTGCGTCACCGCATCGAAGAGCGCGCGCGAGTCGTCGAGCGACAGCATCAACGCCGCCGGGTCGACGAGGCTGACCTGGTCGGTGCCCAGATGCCAGTGTGCCGGCGTCACGAGACCGACCGCGAGATCGCCCGTGTCCAGGCCATCGGCGCGCGCCGCTCGCGCCGCGAACGGCAGTTGCCCGTCAGCGCCGGCCCAGCCGAGCGCGCGCGCCAGCGCCCGCTCGTGCGGCGGGCTGAGGCTCCACTCGTCGCCCTCGTCGCGCGCGACCTCGTCCAGCTGCGCGAGCAGCGCGGCCAGCTGCGGCAGCTGCGGCACCGCGTCGGCGACGCCGCGCGGCGCCCCGGCCCCCGGCTGCGCACGCGCCAGCGCATGCAGCGGGGCAGCAAACGGGATCAGCAAGGACATGCGCACATTATCCCGGCGCGGCATGTCGCGGCGCCGCACGACGCGCGAGCGCCCCCTTGCGCATCGCTCACCCGTGAACCCACTCATTGCGTGGCTTGCAAGGCACCGTCAGAATCGTCCGACGATGGCCCGCGCGAGTGGCCCGTCGCCACGAGGCGCGGCCGTCGGATCGTCGACTACAGAACGGGGGAAACCGTGTCCATCTCGATTCGTCGTGGCAAGTATCTGGTCGCCGGCGCCGTGCTGGCGCTGGCGGGCCTCGGGCACCTGGCGCAGGCCGCACCCCTCACGGTGTACACGGCGCTGGAGGACGACGAGGTCTCCGACTACATGGCCGCCGCCAAGAAGGCGATGCCCGATGTCGAGTTCCACGTGTTGCGCCTGTCGACCGGCGACCTCGCGGCGCGCGTGATCGCCGAATCGGGCAACCCGCGTGCCGACGTGATCTGGGGCTTCGCGGTCACCAACATGCTCGATCCGCGCATCCACGGCGCGCTCGTCAAGTACGAACCTGCGGCGGCCAAGGCGCTGCCCGACAAGTACAAGGGCAAGGACGGGACCTGGTTCGCGGCCACCGGCTACATGAACGCGTTCTGCGTCAACACTGAGCGGGCGAAGGCGAAGAACCTGCCGATCCCCACGTCGTGGGACGATCTCACCAACCCGGTCTACAAGGGCGAGCTCGTGATGCCCAATCCGGCTTCCTCGGGCGTGGGCTGGCTGCAGATCGCGGCCTTGCTGCAGGGGCGCGGCGAAGACGGCTGGAAGTACATCGGCGAGCTGAACAAGAACATCGCGCAGTACACGAGCTCCGGCTCCAAGCCGTGCAAGATGGCGCGCACCGGCGAATACGCGATCGGCATCTCGTTCGCGTTCCCGGCCGTGCAGTCGATCCAGCAGGGCTTTCCGGTGAAGATGGTCATCCCGCCGAAGTGGGAAGGCTACGAGCTCGAGGCCACCTCCATCCTCGCCAGCACCAAGAACACGAAGGACGCCAAGCGCTTCGTCGACTGGACGCTGTCGCCCGAGGCGGCGGCGCTGTACGGCAAGTACAAGGAGATCGTGACGATCCCGGGCGTCCCGGTGGCCGAGCGCATGCTCCAGGCCGGGCTGCCGCAGGACGTCGGCAGCGTGCTCTACCCCATCGACTTCGAGAAATCCGCCGCCGAGCGCGCGGCGATCCTCAAGCGCTGGCAGCAGGTGACCGCGCGCTGAACGTCCGGCGAGCCGGCAGCGGACGCACGCGGCATGGGGCTGCAGCTCGCGAACATCGGCAAGTCCTTCGACGGAGTCGAGGCACTCAGGGACGTCACGCTGGAGATCGGCGAACACGAGTTCGTCTGTCTGCTCGGACCCAGCGGCTGCGGCAAGACCACCTTGCTGCGCATCGTGGCCGGGCTGCTGCAGGCCGACCGCGGCAGCCTGTCGATGGACGGCGAGGACCTCGCGCGCCTGCCGCCCAGGAGCCGCAACTTCGGCATCGTCTTCCAGTCGTACTCGCTGTTTCCGAACATGACCGTGCGCGAGAACATCGGCTACGGACTGCGCATCCGGCGCACCGAGCGCGCGCGCATCGAGCAGCGCGTCGACGAGTTGCTCGCCCTCATCCAGACCCCCGGCGTGGCCGAGCGCTACCCGTGGCAGCTCTCGGGCGGGCAGCAGCAGCGCGTCGCGCTGGCGCGCGCGCTGGCGGTCGAGCCGCGGCTCATCCTGCTCGACGAGCCGCTGTCGGCGCTCGACGCACGCGTGCGCAACGAAATGCGCCGCGAGCTGCGCGACCTGCAGCGCCGGCTGCGCATTCCCACCATCATGGTGACGCACGACCAGGAAGAGGCGCTGATGCTGGCCGACGTGGTCGTGTGCATGAACCGCGGCATGATCGAGCAGGCCGGCTCGCCGCAGACGCTGTATCAGGAACCGCGCACGCGCTTCATCGCCGACTTCATCGGCGTGAGCAACCTGTTCGAGCTCGACTGGCTGCAGGCCTGGGCGCCCGCACTGCTGCAGCAGGCGCCGCCGGCCGACCCGGTGCAGGCATCGATCCTGTGCGTGCGGCCCGAGCACGTCCGGCTCACGAAGGCGAGCGACGGTGCGGCCGTCGTGCGCAGCGTCACCTTCCTCGGCAACCTGAGCCGCATCGGCTTCGAGTGGGGCCGGCGCATGCTGGTGGCCGAGCAGCAGTCGGGTGCCGCACTGGCCGATGGCGATCGGGTCCACGTGCACATCGATCCGGCCCCCGTGCGCTGGGTTTCGGCGTGAGCCCACTCGCCGGCGCCGGCGGCGCGCCCGCTCCGGGCGCGAGTGCGGCCGTCCCCGGCTGGCGCTCGCCCGAGGAACTGCTGGTCCGCGTCTGCATCGCGATCCCGACCATCGCCTTGCTGCTGTTCTTCGGCCTGCCGCTGCTCACCATCTTCTGGCAGAGCCTGCACCAGCTCGACGGCTCCCTCGGCTGGGGCAATTACGCCGCCGTTCCGCAGACGCCAGGACTGCTCACGGCCACCGCCAACAGCTTCGTCATCAGCCTCGGCACCACCGCGGTGTGCCTGCTGCTCGGCGCGCCGATCGCCTACGCGCTGGAGCGCAGCCGCGTCTGGTTCAAGCCCTGGGTGCGCCTCGCCCTCTTGCTGCCCATGCTCGCCCCTTCGCTCGTGCAGGGGCTGGGCATCCTGTTCCTGCTCGGGCGCAACGGGCTGTTCGTGCGCTGGAGCGGTGTCGAGCACAACATCTACGGCTACTGGGGGTTGCTGCTGTCGGACGTGTTCTACGCACTGCCGCAGGCGGTGATGATCATCCAGGCCGCGCTGCGCAACGCCGACGTGCGCTACTACGACGCGGCGACCGTCATGGGTGCCACGCCGCTGCAGCAGCTGCGGCACATCACGCTGCCCAACTGCAGGTTCGGGCTGCTGAGCGCGGCCTTCGTCGTCTTCACGGTGACGATCACCGATTTCGGCAACGCCGCGGTCATCGCCGGCGACTACAAGGTCCTGGCGACCGAGATCTTCAGCCAGGTTTCGGGCCAGCAGGACTTCGGCATGGGCTCGGTGGTCGGCATCATCTTGCTGCTGCCGGCGCTGCTGTCCATCTACATCGAGCGCGTGGCGTCGCGCAAGGAGCTCGGCCGCGGCTCGGAGCAGCGTGTGCCGCTCGTCGCCTCGCGCAGCGTGCCGCGCGATCTGCTGCTCGGCGCGCTCACGCACCTGACGGCGCTGGCGATATGCGCCATCGTCGCCGTCGTCGTCTTCGCGAGCTTCGTCAAGCTGTGGCCCTACGACATGAGCCTGACGCTGGTGAACTTCGACGTCAACATCGCCGACGGCTACAAGCCGATCTGGACCACGCTGTACGTGTCGGTGCTGTGCGCGCTGCTGGGCGTCGTGCTGCTGTTCCTGCTCGCCTACGGGGTGCGCGAGCGCCACGGCCGCGCGATCAAGCTCGTCTACTTCCTCGCCATCCTGCCGGTCGGCGTGCCCGGCCTCGTCATGGGCTTGTCGTACATCTTCGCCTTCAACAACCCGGCCTATCACCTGACGTGGCTGTACGGCAGCGCAGTGCTGATCGCGCTGTGCAACTTGTACCACTACCACACGCAGGGCTTCCTGACCATGGCCACCGGCATGCGGATGGTCCCACGCGCGCTCGAAGACGCCGTGGCCAGCCTGGGCGGCAGGATCCGGCACGTGTTCGGCGACGCGATCCTGCCCGTCATCGCGCCCACCGTGCTGTCGGTGTTCTTCTTCCTCTTCATGCGCTCGATGGTGACGCTGTCGGCGGTGATCTTCCTCGTCACGCCCGAGACGAGCGTCGCGTCGGTATCGGTCATGCACCTCAACGAGGCCGGGTTCGTCGCCCAGGCGGCCGCGTTCTCGACCATCATCGTCGTCGTCGTGGCCGCGGCGATGCTGCTGATGCGCGCGCTCGTCTTCTACGTGCGGCCGAACCTGGGTGCGGCCGCGCTCTGAGGGCAGTGCACGCACCCCGGCGGCGGAGCCGCGCCCGAATCCAACCCCCACGAAAGAACCGGAATGAACAGCCAGCGCAACGACGCCAGACCCGGCATGCTGTCGATGGACCAGTTGCGCGCGGCGGCGGCGGCCGGCGAGATCCACACCGTCGTGCTCGCGATGGTCGACATGCAGGGCCGGCTGGTCGGCAAGCGCCTGGGCGTGCGGCACTTCCTCGACCAGGTGGCCGAGCACCACGCCGAGGGCTGCAGCTACCTGCTCACGGTCGACGTCGACGTCAATCCGGTGCAGGGCTACCGGATGAGTTCGTGGGAGACCGGCTACGGCGACTTCGTCTACGTCCCCGATCTCTCGTCGCTGCGTCGCCTGCCGTGGATGGAGGGCTCGGCGTGGGTCGTCTGCGACCTGCAATGGGCCGATGGCCAACCCGTCGTCGCCTCGCCGCGCCAGATCCTGCGGCGCCAGATCGAACGCCTCGCGGCGCACGGGCTCGAAGCGTTCACCGCGACGGAGCTCGAATTCATCGTCTTTCGCGACACCTACGAGCAGGCCTGGCACAAGGGCTACCGCGATCTGCGCCCGGCGAATTGGTACAACGTCGACTACGCGCTGCTCGACACGGCGCGCCTCGAGCCGCTGCTGGCGCGCATCCGCAACTCGATGGACCAGGCCGGCATCCGGGTCGAGAACTCGAAGGGCGAGTGCAACTTCGGCCAGTACGAGATCAACTTCTCCTACGGGCGCGCGCTGGAGGTGGCCGACCAGCACGCCCTGTACAAGCACGGCGCCAAGGAAATCGCGGCGCAGGAGGGTTGCTCGCTCACCTACATGGCCAAGTACAACCAGCGCGAGGGCAACTCCTGCCACGTCCACATGAGCGTGCGCGACCTCGAGGGACGCGCCGTGACCGCCACGCCCAACGGGCAGGCGCCCTCGGTGCTGTTCGCCCGCTTCATCGCCGGACAGCTCGCGTGCATGCGCGAGCTGACGCTGCTGTTGGCACCCAACATCAACTCGTACAAGCGCTACGCGAAGGGCAGCTTCGCCCCCACCGCCATCGCCTGGGGTCGCGACAACCGCACCTGCGCCGTGCGCATCGTCGGCCACGGCCCGTCGCTGCGGCTGGAAAACCGCGTGCCGGGCGGCGACGTCAATGCGCATCTGGCGCTTTCGGCCATGCTCGCCGCGGGCATCCACGGCATCGAGCACGAACTGGAACTGGAGCCGCCGCTGCAGGGCAATGCCTACACCTCGTCCAGGCCGCACGTGCCGCGCTCCCTGAACGAGGCGGCGGCGCTGTTCGCCAGCTCGAAGATGGCACGCAGCGCCTTCGGCGACGAGGTGGTCGAGCACTACCTGCAGATGGCGCAGGTCGAGATCGACGCGTTCGAAGCCACCGTCACCGATTGGGAACGGTTGCGCTGCTTCGAGCGCATGTAGCGCGGAGCCGGCGATGGACGAATTGATCACCGTCAGCCCCGTCGACGGGCACGAGATCGTGCGGCGCCGGCGCGCCGACGCACGGCAGGCGGCGCAGCTCGCGCACGCGGCCAGGCAGGCGCAGCGCGACTGGGCCGCGCTGGCGCTGCACGAACGCACGACCCTGCTCGGCGCGGCGATCGATCGCGTCGTCGCCGACGCCGGCACGATCGCGGCCGACATCACGCGGCAGATGGGGCGCCCGATCGGCCACAGCCCGGGCGAACTGCGCGGCTTCGCCGAGCGTGGACGCCACATGCTGGCCGTGGCCGCCGAAGCGCTGGCCGGCATCGAGCTGCCGGCCAAGCCCGGATTCGTCCGCAGCATCGAGCGCGAGCCGGTGGGCGTGGTGCTCACCGTCGCGCCCTGGAACTACCCGCTGCTCACGGCGGTCAACAGCATCGTGCCCGCGCTGGCTGCGGGCAACGCGGTGATCCTCAAGCATTCGGAGCAGACGCCGCTGTGCGCGGAGCAGCTGGTGGCGGCGTTCGCCGCCGCCGGGCTTGCGGCAGGCGTGTTCCAGTACCTGCACGCCTCGCACGACACGATCGGCCAGCTGATCGCCGACGGTGCGGTCGACTACGTGGCATTCACCGGATCGGTGCACGGTGGTGCCGCGATCGAGGCCGCGGCGGCGGGCCGCTTCATCGGGCGCGGCCTCGAGCTGGGCGGCAACGACCCCGCCTACGTGCGCGCCGACGCCGATCTGCAGCACGCCGCCGAGACGCTCGTCGACGGTGCCTTCTACAACGCCGGGCAATCGTGCTGCGGCATCCAGCGCATCTACGTGCACGACAGCCTGTACAAGGAGTTTGTCGAGCGCACGGTGGCGCTCACCGAGGCGTACCGCCTGGGCAATCCGCTCGACCCCCAGACCACGCTCGGGCCGGTGGTGCGCGCACGCGCCGCGGCGCAGATCCGCGACGCGGTCGCCGCATCGATCCGCCTGGGCGCCAGCGACGCCATCGATGCGCGGCGCTTCACGCTCGCGGCGCCAGGCACGGCCTACGTGGCACCCAGCGTGCTCACCGGCGTGACGCATGCGATGCCGGTCATGAACGAGGAGTGCTTCGGACCGGTGGTCGGCATCATGCCGGTGCGCTCCGACGACGAGGCCGTCGCGCTCATGAACGACTCCCGGTACGGCCTCACGGCAGCCGTCTTCACGCAGGACCTGCAGGCCGCGCGCCGGCTCGGCCGCCAGGTGCAGGCCGGCACCTTCTTCATGAACCGCTGCGACTACCTCGATCCGGCGCTGGCATGGACCGGGGTGAAGCAAAGCGGACACGGCATCACGCTCTCCACCCTCGGCTACCACCAGCTCACGCGCGTGAAGTCCTACCATCTGCGCACGGCATAGAGCCACGCCGCCCGGTGCGGCGTCGGTGCCGACGCGCGACCTACCCCGCCGCCGCGGCCGCAGGCGTCGGGTCGGCGAACAGGTCGAGGATGCGCCAACCCCGCGCGATCGCGATCGCGCGCAAGCCGGACGGCGATCAGATCGTCGACGCCGAAGCGGCGCGCGATCGGCTCGGTGATCCACTCGTTGGTCGCGGTGACGATGAGCGTGCGATGCCCGCGCGCCTTGTGATGCTCGACCAGCGCCGTGGCCGCGGGCCTGAGCGCCGGTTCGATGACGGCGCTCATGAAGCGCTCGCGCGCCGCGGCGGCCACCGCAGGCTCGCGCGCACGCATCGTCGACGTGTTGAAGCGGACGTACTCGCGGATGTCGACGCTGCCGCTGCGGTAGGCCTCGAACATGCGCTCGTTCGTCTGCCTGAAGTCGGGCGCGTCGGCCCAGCCGAGCTCGAACGTGAAGTCGCTCCAGGCATGGTCGGAGTCCAGCGGGATCAGCGTGTGATCCAGGTCGAACAGGGCGAGGGTCGCAGTCAAGGCGGTCCTTCCGCGGCCGGACGATGCGCTCGAAACGGGGTTCGGCGCGGTGCCGGTGGCCGCATGCGCCGGGTCAACGCGAGCGCGCGCGCCGCAGCTTCATCGTATCAGCGGCCCGTCACGCCACCCGCGCGCGCGATGTGGCGGCGCTCGCGCGACGGCGCAAGCGACACGACAGGCGCCGCCTCGCCGCACTCGCGCGGCGTTCTCGGCGCGCGTTCTCGGCGCGCGCTGTCGGCGCGCTGCCCCGCACTCGCGCGGCGCGACTCAGCGCAGCCGATCGAGCAGCACGGCCAGGCTCATCGAGCCGTGCGTGATCGCGATCACGGCCACCACCGCCACGCAGACGATCGAGGCGACGAAGGCGAACGCCTTGGCGCGCTGCGTCGGCGCGCGCTTGAGCGCCAGCGAGCCGATCACGATGTAGACCACGACCAGCAGCAGCTTGGCGCCCAGCCAGCGCTCGCGCACGGGGTTGAGCGAAAGCATCCACCACAGCAGGCCGCCGGCGCTGATCAGCAGGGTATCGATGGCGACGCTGGTCCAGCGCACGGCAGCGCGCATCGGCCAGCGGGCGCGCATCTGCACGCCGATGCCGCGCGCGACGAACAGCGCCACGCTGGCCACGACGGACCCGATGTGCGCCTGCTTGACGGCCTGGTAGTGGTCGAGAAAAGGCATGTCGATGACGGCGTGGCGCCGCGGCGGCACCGCGCATGGACCAAGGATGCCGCGTCTACCAGCGTCCGCGCAGCGCGACGCGCCAGGTGCGCGGCGGTTCGGCGGCGATGAACAGCGGCGACTTGGCCGCCAGGTTCACGTCGCTCAGGTTGTCCACGCCGAGCGACAGTTCCAGCCCCGCGGGCAGCGTGCGCGTGACCTGCGCCGAGACCATCGTCAGCGCCGGCGCCGGCACCGGCGGCTGCCCGACCACGGCCGCGGCCAGCAGTTGATCGCGGTTGTGCTCGACGCGCAGGCCGGCGCGCCACGCACCGTGCTGGCCGTCCAGGCGCAGCGTCACGTTGTGCCGCGGACGCTGCACGAGCCGCTGGCCGCGCTCGGCGGTCGCGGCGAGGTAGTTGTAGGCGAGGCCGAACTGCAGCCCCGCCGCGAGCGGCTCGGCAAGGCCGAGCTCGACGCCGCGCATGCGCGCGTGCACGACGTTCTGGTACACGAAACTGCCGGTGCCCGGCACCGGCCCGGGCTTGATGAGCTGCAATTCGATCAGGTGATCGATGCGCTGGTCGAACAACATGACTTCGCGCGCGCTCTCGCCCCGCCGCCAGCCGACGCCGAACTCGACGCCGTCGCTGGTCTCCGGTTGCAGATCGGGGTTGCCGAACACCGTGTTGGGCCCCTCGCGCCGGCCGCCGGGCACGATCTGCTTGAGGTTGGGCGCCTTGAAGCCGTGGCTGTAGCCGCCCTTGACGGTCCACGGCCCGCCGTCGTGCCACACGAGGTAGGCGCGCGGGCTGCTCTCGTGCCCGAACAGGCTGTGCTGGTCGTAGCGCAGGCCCAGCGTCAGGCGCAGCGCGCGCGTCAGGGCGAGTTCGTCCTGCAGGTACAGCGCGCGGTAGCGGGCGAGCGAGCGCCCCCCCGGCAGGCCGGGATCGCTCAGCGCCTCGTTGCGCGCTTCGAAGCCGCTCACCAGGTCGTGCGAGGCGACCTCGCCGCGGACCTGGCCCTCGAGCACCTGATCCTCGAGGCGCTGCGTCGGGTTGACCGGCACGTTGTTCGTGCGCGTGTTCTGCACGTCGAGCACGCTGCGATAGGCGCGCAACTGCGTCGACAGCAGCGATGTGCCTGCGGCCGCGCCCCAGTTCGCATCCCAGGCCAGCGATCCGAGGCTGCGCTCGACGAGGTTGCCGCTCCAGTGGTAGCGCCGCAGGCCGCTGCGCTCGCGTGCGTCGGCGAAGCGCTCCTCGCGGGTCTCGCGATATTCGGCATCCACGCGCTGGCCGGCAGCGAGCTGCCACAGGAGGCCCAGCCAGCCGTCGTTCTTCTCGCGCCCTTCGAGCTCGGAGATGCGGGCGTCGGCCCGCGACGCGATGGCCCCCCTGCGCGTCTGCGCCGCGCCGGCGCGCAGGCCCAGGCCTGCCGCCAGCGGGCCGTCCATGCGCAGCGCGACGCGGTGGCCGTCGCCGCCCCGGCCACCCTCGGCCAAGGTGCCCTCGGCGCTGGCACCGAAGCGCCACTGCGCCCCGCTCTGGCGCGTGATGACGTTGACCACGCCGCCCATCGCCTCCGAGCCGTACAGCACCGACAACGGGCCGCGCACGACCTCGATGCGCTCGATGTCCTCGACCGCGACCCAGTCGTACTGAAAGTCGGAGTGCCCGACCACGCCGTCGCTGGCATCGACACGCCGCCCGTCGACGAGGAACAGCGTGTGCTTGCTGTCCATGCCGCGCAGGCTGATCACCTTGCGTCCGCCGATCGCACGCCCCTGCAGCGAGACGCCGGTCTCGCCGCGGATGGCCTCGATGAGGTTGTCGGCGCCGCGGCTCTCGATGTCGCGCCGCGTGATCACGGTCAGCGCCGCCGGCGCCTCGACCTCCAGCAGCGGGTGCCGCGTCGCGGTGACGACGATCGAGGTGGCCGCATCGACCGCTTGCGCGACCACGGCGCCTTCGGCTGCCTGCACGGCGCTGCCGGTGCAAAGCAGCGCCGATGCCAGCGCCAGCGCGGTCAGCGTGCGGCGCTGGGACAGGGTCGGGAACCGAATGACGGACAGGGGCGGGAATGGGTGCACGGTCGGGTGGCGCGCAGGCGGGCGCGACGTGGGGTTCGAAGGATTCATCGGGCGCGGACTGTGGCTGCAAGGCGAATGCCACGCCTTGATCTGGATCGCCGGCATCGGCCCGGGTACAGTCGCAGGTGGCGCCGGACTGATTTGCGTCAATCCGCAAGCGCCCGCCCGCCGGCATCCCGAGGGTCGCTTGAACTGGTTCAAGGACAATCGCGAGGCGGGCCGCAAGGATGCCGGCCAGCCGAGATTCTCGCATCAACGAATTCAAACCCCAGGAGGCTCCATGAAGGCCCTGTCACACGCGCGCAAGCATGCGCTGCGGCTCCTGCCCGCTGCCGCGCTGCTGCTTGCGATCCCGTTCGGCGCCCAGGCGCAGGACCAGACCACCACCTCCTCGCCCGAGGCGCAGTTCCAGGCCGCGCCCTCGCCGCTGGCAAGCGAGCCGATGCACCAGTCGTCGAACCCCAAGGCGCCGCCGATGACGGAAGCCGAGTTCTCGACCGCGCGCGAGATCTACTTCCAGCGCTGCGCCGGCTGCCACGGCGTGCTGCGCAAGGGCGCCACCGGCAAGCCGCTCACGCCCGACATCACGGTCGGCAAGGGCACCGAATACCTGAAGGTCTTCATCGGCTACGGCTCGCCCGCCGGCATGCCCAACTGGCTGACCAGCGGCGAGATGAACGAGCAGCAGGTCGACCTGATGGCGCGCTACATCCAGCACGACCCTCCGACACCTCCCGAGTACGGCCTGGCCGACATGAAGAAGACCTGGAAGGTCATCGTGCCGCCCGAGCTGCGCCCGAAGAAGAAGGAGAACAGCTACAACATCGACAACATCTTCTCGACCACGCTGCGCGACACCGGCGAGATCGCGCTGATCGACGGCGACACCAAGCAGATCATCAACATCGTCAAGACCGGCTACGCGGTGCACATCACGCGCACCTCGGCCTCCGGGCGCTACCTGTTCGTGATCGGGCGTGACGCCAAGATCAACATGATCGACCTGTGGATGGCCAAGCCCGACAACGTGGCCGAGATCCGCGTCGGCCTCGAGGCGCGCTCGGTCGAGACGAGCAAGTACAAGGGCTATGTCGACAAGCTCGCCATCGCCGGCACCTACTGGCCGCCGCAGTTCACGATCATGAACGGCGACACGCTCGAGCCGCTGAAGATCGTCGCCACCCGCGGCATGGTCGTCGGCACGCAGGAGTACCACCCCGAGCCGCGCGTGGCCTCGATCGTGGCCAGCCATTTCCGGCCCGAGTTCGTCGTCAACGTCAAGGAGACCGGCAAGACGCTGATGGTCGACTACACCAACCTCGACGCGCTGAAGATGACCGAGATCGGCTCGGCGCCCTTCCTGCACGACGGCGGCTGGGACAGCACCAAGCGCTACTTCCTGGTGGCGGCCAACAACAGCAACAAGATCGCCGTCATCGACTCGAAGGACGACAAGCTGGCGGCGCTGACCGAAGTCGGCAAGATCCCGCACCCGGGCCGCGGCGCGAACTTCATCCATCCGAAGTTCGGCCCCGTCTGGGCCACCGGGCACCTGGGCGACGAGACGATCTCGCTCATCGCCACCGACAACAAGCGCAAGGACACGGCGTTCAAGCAGGTCGCACAGTTGAAGGGCCAGGGCGGCGGCAACCTGTTCATCAAGACGCACCCGAAGTCCAAGAACCTGTGGGTCGACACGCCGCTCAACCCCGACGCCAAGCTCGCGCAGTCGATCGCCGTGTTCGACGTCAACAACCTCGACAAGGGCTACCAGGTGCTGCCGATCGCCGAATGGGCGGGCCTGAACGATGACGGCGCCAAGCGCGTCGTGCAGCCCGAGTACAACAAGGCGGGCGACGAAGTCTGGTTCGCGGTCTGGTCAGCCAAGAACAAGCAAAGCGCGTTGGTGGTGGTGGACGACAAGACCCGCAAGCTGAAGGCCGTGATCAAGGATCCGCGCATCATCACGCCGACGGGACACTTCAACGTCTACAATACCCAACACGACGTCTACTGACCCACCAAGAGGACCCACGAAGATGAAACGCGCTTCTCCGTTCCTGTTCGGCTCCGTTGCCGCCGCCCTGGCGCTGTTCGCGTCGACGTCGGCGCAGGCGCAGGCCAAGCCCGAGGACATCCTGAAGAAGTCCGGCTGCCTGGCCTGCCATGCGGTGGACAAGAAGCTGGTCGGTCCCTCGTACAAGGACGCAGCCGCGAAGCACAAGGGCCAGGCCGACGCCGTGGCCAAGCTGATGGAGAAGATCCGCAAGGGTGGCTCGGGCGTGTATGGCCCGGTGCCGATGCCGCCGAACCCGGTGAGCACCATCTCCGACGCCGATCTCAAGACCGTCACCGAGTGGATCCTCAAGCAGTAGCGATCGGTCGCCGCACAGGGCGGCAGTGAGACGCCGCCGCGCGCTGCTCGCCCTGGCGTGCAGCGTCACACAACGCGCACTGGCACACACGCCAGTGCGCGTTTCCATTTCCGTTCCGGTTTCCGCTGCTGCGTCCGGCGCGGCCGCATCAGGCGCCGTCGTCGCAGCGGCATGGAGCGACGCCGGCGTGTGCCTCGTACACGAAGGCCGCAGCGTCTCCCAGCCCCTTCCTGCCGCCATCGGCGTCCAGCGGTCGCCGCTTGCGGTGTCTGGCGGCCTGTGGTTCCTGGACGGCGCACACGACCTTCGCCATTGGCACTGTGACGCCGAAGGCCGCTGGCAGCACGCCGCCTCCCGATCGTTCGCCGAGGACGTGCACGCGCTCGCCGCAGGAGCGGACAGCAGCATCGTCTTCGCCGCCCATGGCGAACGCCTGAGCGCGCTCGACGACTCGGCAGCGCTGCTGCGCGACTTCGACGGCAGCGACCTCGCCGGCCGCCGGCGCGGGCGCGCCGCGGCCATCGTCGCGCACCCCGGCAGACACAGCGTCGTCGTCTCCTGGCCGGCGCTGGGCGAGTGGTGGGAGATCTCGCTCGATCGCGCCGCCGCGCCGATCTTCGACGGGCTGGTGCACGACTACCGCATGGGCGAGGCGATCGCGAAGCCGGGCTACCTCGGCGCGCGCCGTATGCCGCTGGGCCTGCCGATGCCCGAACCCGAGTTCGTCGACGCCCGCGTCCCGTGGGTCGCCGGGCGCGTCGGCGACGCGCTCCAGGTGGTGAACCTCGACGTGCGACGCCGCATCGGCGCGTGGACCTTGCCAGGCGCCCTGCCCGCTGCCGCGGCCCTGCAGCGCAGTGGCTCCGGCTGGATCTGGTGGCTGCCGGCAGGCGATGCACTGCATGCGCTGGAACCGTCGCACTGGCGCACGCTCGATCGCCTCGCGCTGCCCAGACACGAGAGCGGCGTCGTGCCTGTGCAGCGCCTGCAGGTGCTGGGCGACACGCTGTGGCTGCTCGCGGCGGATGCATCGCACGGCAGCCTGTGGCTGCGCCGCGCCGACGCCTGGCAGCAGGTGGCGCTCGGGCCCGGGCGGCCCGTCGCGCTGCAGGCCGACCCGGCGCGGCGACGGGCGCTCGTCGCCACGGCCGATCCGGCGCGTCTGCTCGTGCTGGCAGAGGACGCCGCGGTGCAGCAGGACTGGACGCTGCCGGCCACAGGCGAGCCGCGCGGCGCGGCCTGGCTGAGCGGCTGCGGCTGATGCGCCCAGCCCCCGGCGCGCCCCCGCGGATACCTGGCAGCCACGGCGCATCGAGGAATGCCTGGCCCCGCTGCAGCGCCGCAGCCGACGCACGCGGCGCGCGTGCAGCGCCGCCGCTCAGGTCGCGTGCTCAGGTCTGGTAGGTGGCCAGCCGCTGCACGTCCAGGATGCGGATGTCGCGCTTGTCGACCTCGATGAGGCGCGCCTCCTCGAGCTCGCGCAGCACGCGTGAGAAGTACTCCGGGGTCAGCGACAGGCGCGAGGCGACGGTCGCCTTGCTCACCGGCAGCGAGACCGTGAAGGCGGCGCCGGCGCCTCCTTCGGCTCGCACCTGATCGCGCAGCAGGTAGCCGATGACGCGCTGCACGCCGTTTTGCAGCGCATAGGCCTGCACGTCGTGCACCAGTCCGTGCAGCCGGCGCGACAGGCCGGCGAGCATGCGCAGCGCGAAGCGCGGGTCACGCTGCAGTTCGTCCATCACGGTGTGCCGCTGCACCGTCAGCAGCAGCGAGTCGGCCAGCGTCTGCGCGTTCACGACATAGGGCTTGCCGAGGAACATCAGCGCCTCGGCGAAGCTGTGGCCGGGGGCGATCAGCTCGATCACCTTCTCCTGGCCGCTGGGCGAGATGACGAACAGCTTGACCTGGCCCGTGACGACGACGTGGAACGACTCGCACGGCTCGCCGATGCGAAACAGCACCGCGCTGCGCTCGACGCGGCGCAGCTGGCAGCCCTGGGCCAGGCGCTCGAGCTCGCTGGGCGCCAGGTCGCTGAACAAGGGCAGCACGGCGAGAAAGCGCGGAACGTCGAGCTGGCGCGTATCGAGCATGGCGATCTCTCCTGTTCGGCACTGCGGCGCGGCCCGTGGACCTCGACCTTCAGCGCGGCACCACGAAGGTCGAGCGCTCACGCACCAGCGGCTTCGTCCGCCCGGGCTCGACGAGCTCGAGCGTGACCGCGTGCGCACCGCTCGCGAGCGCCGCGGCCTGCTGCGCCGGCAGCGCCAGGCGCACCGTGTGGGGCCGCACGACCCCGGGGTCGAGCTCGAGCTCGGCCCCTTCGTCGACCACGAGCCCGGCCAGCCCCTCGGCACGCAGCAGGTAGCGTGCCGGCTGCTCGATGCGGCTGCGCAGTTGCACGCGGTACACGTTCTCGACGCGACCGTCGTCGTCGACCCGCGCCATCGTGCCGCGGTCGCGCACCACGTCCATCGCCACCGGCGCGCGCAGCGCGAGCGCAGCGACGAAAGCCGCCGCCGTGCCGGCCAGCAGCGCGCCGTAGACCAGGATGCGCGGCCTCGCCAGGCGCCGCAGCATCTGCGTGCGGCTCCAGCCCCGGGTCACCGCGTTCGCGGTGGCGTAGCGGACGAGACCGCGCGCGTAGCCGAGCCGGTCCATCACGATGTCGCAGACGTCGATGCAGGCGGCGCAGCCGATGCACTCGTTCTGCAGTCCCTTGCGGATGTCGATGCCGGTGGGGCAGACCTGCACGCACAGCGCGCAGTCGACGCACGAGCCCAGGCCGAGCGCCGCCGGATCGGCGTTGCGCGCGCGCGCTCCGCGCGGCTCGCCGCGCCGGTTGTCGTAGGCGATGACGAGCGAGTCGGCGTCGATCATCGTGCTCTGCAGCCGCGCGTACGGGCACATGTACTTGCAGACCTGCTCGCGCATCCAGCCTGCGTTGCCGTAGGTGGCGAAGCCGTAGAACAGGATCCAGAACGTCGGCCACGGCGTCAGCCGCAGGCTCGCCACCTGCGTCGCGAGCTCGCGGCTCGGAACGAAATAGCCGACGCAGGTGAACCCCGTGTACAGCGCGACCAGGGCCCACAGCAGGTGCTTGCCGCCCTTGCTCAGCAGCTTGTTCGCGCCCCAGGGTGCAGCATCGAGCCGGATGCGCGCGTTGCGGTCGCCCTCGACGCGGCGCTCGATCCAAAGGAAGATCTCCGTGTAGACCGTCTGCGGGCACGCGTAGCCGCACCACAGGCGCCCTGCGACTGCCGTGAAGAAGAACAGCGTCATCGCCGCGATCACCAGCAGCGCGGCGAGGAAGACGAGGTCGTGCGGCTGCAGCACGAGGCCGAAGACGAAGAAGCGCGGCACGTCGAGGTCGAACAGTACCGCCTGGCGGCCGTTCCAGACGAGCCAGGGCACGCCGTAGAAGACCAGCTGCGTCAGCCACACCGTGGCCCAGCGCAGCCGCGTGTAGCGCCCGCTCACCGAACGCGGATAGATCTTCTCGGGCTTCTCGTACAGCGATGCAAAGCGCACCTCGTCGCCGCCGGCCCCGGCCGCTGCAGGGGACGGCCTCACGGCGCCAGCCGCTGCGTCGCGCGGTGCGCCACGCGTGCGCGATGCCGGGCTGCGCCCGGGCCGCGCGCGCACGGCGGCACTGCCGCCGCACGCGAACCGGGACGATCGAAAGGGCGAGTCAGCTGCATCGGGGATTGCGATCCGTGGCCGCGCTGCGCCGCCGCCCGTTCACGCGAGCCGCGGCCACAGACAAGGTCCCGAATATCTTAGTCCCACGAACCCGAGCGAGTTCCCGTGGGCCCTCTCGACCGAGGTGGGCAGCTGGCGGCCGCAGCGGATGCGCGCGACACGCCGCGCGAGCGCGAGCGGGAGCGGGAGCGGGAGCGGGAGCGGCACCGCTTGCGCGAGACGTCCACGCTCGTGGCCTAGTCCGTGCCGTGGCCGATGCGCCGGTACACGGCCGGGTTGCTCGTGCGCAGCCGCAGACCCCAGAAAACCCCAACCACCCCGGCCAGCAGAACGACGAGCGGCAGCACGTAGGTGCCCAAGGTCGGTCGCTCCTGGCCCATCTGCACGTGGAAGTTGACCAGGATCTGGACGAAGATCCACAGCAGCAGCAGGCCGGAGACGACCGGCGCGGCGAACGTCGACCACAGCGTCAGCCCTCTGCGACTGGCGCGGAAAAAACCGATCACCGCCAGCGCGATGACGGCCATCAGCAAGGTCAGCCCCATCGCACCGGTGTTGGTGAGCCAGGTGAACATCGTGAGCACGGGAAAGAGCTCCTCGCCCCAGGTGGCGTAGCCGCCGAAGACGATGCCGTAGAGCGCAAAGCCGATCGTGAGCACCAGGGCGATGGCGGTCTGCGCGACCGAGCCCGCCCACGGTGCGCCGTGACGCGAGGTCTGGGCAAACCATGCCGGCAGCACCCCTTCGCGCCCGAGCGAGAAGAAGTAGCGCGCCACCGCGTTGTGGAACGACTGCAAGGCGGCAAAGACGCTGGTCAGGAACAGCAGCATCATCACGTCGGCCACCAGCGTGCCGACCTGCTTGCCCATGAACACGAACATCAGGTCCGGGCCGCGCTCGCGCGCCTGCGCGACGATCTGGCCCGGGCCGATGCCGATCGAGAAGGCCCAGGCCGTGAAGGTGTAGAAGATGCCGATGATCGCGATGGCGGCGAAGGTCGCGCGCGAGATCGTGCGCTTCGGATCCTTCGCTTCCTCGCCGTAGATTGCCGCGCCCTCGAAGCCCATGAACGAGGCGACGCTGAACACCAGCACGATGCCCAGCGCCGGGCCGAAGAGCTCGGCCGGCTGCAGCGTGACCGTGTCGATGCCTTCGGGCGCCGCCGCGAGCGCGACGACATCGAAGAACAGGACGACGACGAACTCGAAGGCGACGAGCGTGCCGAGGACTTTCGCCGACAGGTCGATCTTGTTCACGCCGAGCACGCCGACGACGACGATGCACAGGACGATCCACAGCCACCACGGCGATGCGATGCCGAACTTGGCGCCAAGGAAGATCGCCAGCTGGAAGCCGAACAGCCCGTAGATGCCGACCTGCATCGCGTTGTAGGCCACCAGCGCGATCAGGGCCGCGCCCACGCCGAGCGGTCTGCCCAGCCCTTGCGCGATGTAGGAGTAGAACGCCCCGGCGTTCGTGATGAAGCGGCTCATCGCGCTGTAGCCGACGGCGAAGACGGCGAGGATCACGGCGACGATGAAGATGCCCAGCGGCACGCCCTTCGAGCCGGACACGGCATAGGCCGTCGCCACGCCACCGGCGGCTCCCGTGAGCGGCGCCGATGCGGCGATGACCATGAGCGTGATGGCGGGGACACCCAGGGTGCGCTGGCTCAACCCGGCTGGCGATGCGCCCTTGTTCGGATCCGGTTCCATAGTCCAAAGCCCTCTGGTGCAACCCGCCGGGTGACGAACCCGCCGACGCGCGGACCTCGCAAGCCGACGCCGCGCATGGCGATCCGGCGCGCCGCACGCGATGACCACGGGCCAACGCGCGGATTCAACACCACGCCCGATGCGATCGGCAATTGGCGTAAGCGCGATGCGGCACGCGCGCGGGTTCAGCGCCTTGGCGCCACCGCCAGCCCCAGCATCAGCGCCACGCCGCCGGCGGCGATCACACCGTGCACGAGCACCCAGGCAGGCGCTGCGGCAGACCCCGCAGTGAGCAAACCCAGCACGGTCTGCAGCAGGACGATGACCACCAAGGCCGCGCCTTCACGGCGTCGGCCGGCGCGCAGTGCGGCCAGCCCGACGGCGCCGCCCCACATCAGCGCAGGCAGCGCCAGGGTGAGATGAAAGACCGGCATCGGCAGCTGCCCCCGCACGGCGGCCGGCGCCCCGGACAGCACACCGAACGCCGCCTGCAGCAGCCAGACGGCTGCGCCCGCGAGCGCCCAGCGCGCCGTCCCCGGGGGCAGCGCGGGGCCGGCGCGCAGCGCACACAGCGCCGACCACGCCAGCGCCAGCAATGCGACGCCGCCGAGGAAGTTGCCCAGCAACACCGCCGCCGAGCGCGTGCCGGGCGTGACGATGCCCAGCGCCGCCAGGCCGAGCGCCAGCGCGCCCATGACGAGCGCGCGCGCGGCGAGCCCGCGCCGACGCGCGCGCCGGGCCAGCACGACGAGCGCGAACACCGTGGGCAGCAGCAGCGAGGCTGCGAACCGGTGCGCGCTGCGCAGGCCTGCGAGCAAGGGCACCGCCGACATCGCGGCCGCTGCGGACGCAGCCGAGCCGCCCGCCGCCCGCACCGCAGGCGCGAACGCGCTGCGACAACCCGGCCAGTCGACACAGGCCGCGCGCGGTGCCGCCAGGCGCAGCCAGGCACTCGCCACGACGACGACGAGCATCAGCACGAAGGCCAGCCGTGCCGTGCGAAGCAGCCAGGGTGCCGCGGCGGCCGCGGCAGTCGAGTCGATGTTCATGGTCGGGTGCAGTCGATCACGGCGGGCCCCGATGTTGCCTGCATCGCGTGGCCGTGCGCGAAGGTGCGCGAGTGCATGCGCATGGCGAACACGCGAGCCACTCGAGCCACTCGAGCCACTCGGGCGTCCGGTGCGTCGGCGCTGCATGTCGTTGCACGCGCAATCGGGCAAAACCCGCAGCGCTGCCTGCAGCGTGACTGCCGCCCTTCGAGGTCACAAGCCCTCAAACCTTGACTTGAGTCATACCTGCGCGCTCTGCGCGACCGAGACAATGCCGCGCCGATCTCGCCCGGTGCGGCCATGCGTGTCATACGATAGGCTTCACCCGACGAGTCCGATTCACCCGAGGAGATGTCATGAGCCATCCGCAGTACGACGACAAGAACGATCCGATCCCCTGGATGCAGGACCTGCTGGACAGCCCGTTCATCCTGCTGTTCCTGGGCGTTCTGATTCCGATGGTCGTCTACAACCTCTGGGGCGTGGTCGAGATCTTCATGCTGCCGGTTAGCAAGTAGGACAACGAGGAGGAATCCAACGTGAGCGCAATCCTTCCGCCCAGCGAACGCCTCTGGTACAAGCACCCCATCGACCGCGTCGAGGGCACCTGGATCGCGCTTGCGCTGACCTGGTGCCTCATCATGTTCGTCATGATGGTCGGCTGGCACGTGTGGGGCAAGCAGAACCTGTCGACCGAGACCTACCGCACCACGCCCGACCAGTTCATGGCCAAGACGCAGGCCATGGTCGACAAGTACACGGTGCGCACCGAGACCGAGGAGAAGATCCCGGTCGTCGCGCCGCCGCCGGGCAGCGACGTCTACCAGTTGGGGCGGCTGTGGTCCTGGTACCCGATCCTCGAACTGGAGAAGGGCAAGACCTACCGCCTGCACATGACGGCGATGGACTACAACCACGGCTTCTCGCTGCAGCCCATCAACATGAACATCCAGGTCGTGCCCGGCTTCGAACACGTGATGACCGTCACGCCGAACCAGTCGGGCCAGTATTCGATCGTCTGCAACGAGTTCTGCGGCATCGGCCACCACCGCATGGTCGGTCGCCTGTACGTGAAGTGAGGGGGGAATCATGAGCGTAGCCACCACCTATCGCACCTGCCCCCGCTCGGGGCTGCAATTCGAGTCGCAGGCCGAGAAGCTGATGACCGCCCACGCCGTCGTGGCGGTGGTCTGGCTGCTCGTCGGCGGCCTGCTGGCCATCGGCGTCGTGCTCACGCGCTGGCCGGCCGTGCACTGGCTCGAGGCCGACACCTTCTACCAGGTGCTCACGGCGCACGGCATCGACATGCTGATCTTCTGGCTGATCTTCTTCGAGATCGCCATCCTGTATTTCTGCTCGTCGACGCTGCTGCGCTGCCGCATCGCGACGCCGAAGATCGCGTGGCTGGGCTTCGCGCTGATGATCATCGGCTCGGTGGTGAACAACATCGCCGTCTACCGCGGCGCCTCGAGCGTGATGATGACGAGCTACGTGCCGATGATGGCCGAGCCGAACTTCTACCTCGGGCTCATCCTGTTCGCCGTCGGCGCGCTGATCGGCTGCTTCGTGTTCTTCGGCACGCTCGCCGTCGGCAAGCGCGAGAAGACCTACGACGGCTCGATGCCGCTGGTCACGATGGGCGCGCTCACGGCGGCGATCATCGCCGTGTTCACGCTGCTGTCGGGCGCCATCATCCTGATCCCGACCTGGCTCATGTCACTCGGCGTGCCCATCCACGTCGACCCGCTGGCCTACCGCACCGTCTGGTGGGCGCTCGGGCACTCGTCGCAGCAGATCAACGTCGCGGCGCACATCTCGGTGTGGTATCTCGTCGCTGCGGTCGTGTTCGGCGCCAAGCCGATGAGCGAGCGCGTCAGCCGCACCGCCTTCCTGCTGTACATCCTGTTCCTGCAACTGGCGAGCGCGCACCATCTGCTGGCCGACCCGGGTCTGTCCACACCGTGGAAGATCGTCAACACCAGCTACTTCATGTACTTCGCGGTGCTGGCGTCGATGCTGCACGGGCTGACGGTGCCCGGCGCGATGGAAGTCGCGCAGCGCAACAAGGGCTTCACCAAGGGCCTGTTCGAGTGGCTGCGCAAGGCGCCCTGGAGCAACCCGACGTTCTCGGGCGTGTTCATCTCGATCGTCGGCTTCGGCTTCCTGGGCGGCATCACGGGGGTCATGATGGGCACCGAGCAGCTCAACATGATCATCCACAACACGATCTACGTGCCGGGGCACTTCCACGCCACAGTGGTGGTGGGGACGACGCTGACGTTCATGGCGCTCACCTACTACCTGATCCCGGTGCTGTTCAAGCGCGAGATGATCGCGCCCACGCTGGCCAGGTGGCAGCCGTACCTGTTCGGCCTGTCGATGTACTTCTTCTGCCTGGTGATGATGGGCGCCGGCACGCTGGGCGTCTCGCGCCGGCACTGGGACATGGCGTTCCAGGGCGCGGCGCTGGCCTACGAGTGGCCCGGCGCGGCCTACCTGATGATGGGCCTGGTCGGCATCGGCGGCATCGCGGCCATCACCGGCGGCGCGATCTACATCTACGTCACCGTGGGCTCGCTGCTGTGGGGCAGGCGGCTGGAAGGCGGCAGCACGAGCCCGAAGTTCACGCCGGTGGCGCGCGCCGCCCCGACGGTCGTCGCACAGAGCTACGGCTCGGCGGGCTTCGCGGCACCGGGCACCTTCGTGCTGGCCATGGTGTTCCTGCTCGCCTTCGTCCTCTACTACTTCATCAACTGGAAGTACCTGTCGACGCTCTGGGGGCTTAGCTGATCCCTAAAGTACCGGGGGCGCCAAGGCGCCCCCGGGCTGTCTTGAACGAGTGAGGAGGAACGCCGCGATGAGCCGAAGCGCACTGCGCCAGGCGCCGGGGCTGGCCACGGCCGAGTCCGCCGGCGACGGCCGCGTCGATCCCGCGGCCGTGCCGAGCCAGGCGCGCAGCGTCACCTGGCGCACCGTGCTGGGCGTGTTCAAGCTGCGCATCGGCGTGCTGATCATGGTGAGCGCGCTGGCCGGCATGGCCATCGTGCCCGCGGGCAGCGCGAGCGCACTGCAGGTACTGGTGCTCGCGCTGTCGGTGCTGCTGGCCTCGGCCGCGGCCGGTGCCTTCAACCAGTTCGTCGAGGCCGACAGCGACCGGCTGATGGCGCGCACGCGCCAGCGCGCCTTCGCCAGCGGCCTGCTGCCGCGCAACGGAGCCTGGCTGCTCGGCATCACGGCGCTCTTTGCGCTCGCGGTGGCGGCTGCGGCATGGTGGGTGAACGGACTCGCGGCCGCCTTCGTCGCCGCCGGCGCGCTCACCTACGCGGTGGTCTACACGCTGGGACTGAAGCGCCGCACGCCGTGGAACATCGTGATCGGCGGTGCCGCGGGCAGCTTCGCCGTGCTGGCCGGTGCCGCCGCCGCCGATCCGCACCTCGGCCCGCTCGCCTGGGGTCTGGCATTGGTGCTGCTGCTGTGGACACCGCCGCACTTCTGGAGCCTGGCGATCGCCAACGAGGACCAGTACCGCGCCGCCGGCGTGCCGATGCTGCCGGTGGTCGTGGGCGCGCAGCGGACGGCGCGCATCGTGCATGCGCATGCGATCGCCCTGGTGGCGGTTTCGCTGCTGCTGGTGGCGCTGGGCGCGGGCTGGATCGTGCTCGCGGGCGCACTGATCGGCGGCACCCATTTCCTGCGCAAGACGCAGGCCCTGGTGCGACGGCAGAGCCGCAGCACGGCGATGGCGGCCTTCTTCGCCTCGATGGTGCAGCTCGCGGTGCTGCTGCTCGCGGTGGTGCTCGATGCCGCGATGCGCTGACGATCGGCGCGTGCGCCGCCGCCCCTGGGCAGCGGCGCAGGGCCGCGGCTCGCACGCCGCCTTGCGCGCGCGTCTTTCTCGTCTGGGGGTGCCCATGCTGGCGGGCTTGCTGTGCGCCGTGTCGGCGCTCGGCGCCGTCGCGCCGCAAGCGGTGGCGGCTGCACCGGCCGTGGCCGTCACGCGCGCCGCGTCGGGCAGCGACGGCGTGCAGACGGCGCCGGCGTCGACTGCGCTGGCCCCGAGCGCTGTCGCACCGCGTGCCAGCGGTGAAGTGCCGCGACTGGTCGAGGCCGAAGCGCTGCGCATCGGCCAGGCCGCCGTCGGCCGCGAGGTGCCCGATGACGTGCTGCTCGACCGCCGGGGCCGCCGCGTGCGTCTCACCGACTACCGCGGCAAGCCGCTGCTCGTGAGCTTCATCTACACCGGCTGCTTCCAGATCTGCCCGACGCAGACCAAGGCGCTGCTGGACGCCGTCAAGGGCCTCGAAACGCTGCTCGGCGCCGACCAGTTCAACGTCGTCAGCATCGGCTTCAACCAGCCTTTCGACGATCCGCAGGCGATGCGCGCCTTCGCCGCGCAGCAGCGCATCCAGGCACCGAACTGGGAGTTCCTCAGCCCGCCGCCCGCGGCGGTGGAGTCGCTCACGCGCGCCTTCGGCTTCAGCTACGTGGCCACGCCCGCCGGCTTCGACCACCTGCTCGGCGTCACCGTGGTCGACGCGCGCGGGCGCATCCACGCCCAGGTGTACGGCGAGCGGCTGCGCAGCGACCAGATCGGCCGCCCGCTGCGTGAGCTGCTGCTGGCCGAGCCGCCGGGCGTGCAGTCGACGCTGGCGGCGATGGTCGAGCGCGTGCGCATCCTGTGCACCAAGTACGACACCGACAGCGGCGAGTACCGCTACGACTACAAGCTCATCCTCGAACTGATCGGCGGGCTGCTGTTCTTCGGCACGATGACGGTCTACTTCCTGCTCGAGTGGCGCAACCGGCTGCGCTCGCGCAAGCTCTCATGCACGATCACACCGGCCTCCGGCAGCGCGGCCTGAGCGGCTGGTGCGCCATAGAGAGGCTGTTCGACGCGGCCTTCGGCTCCGGCCTCAACCCGCTGCGCCATCTCGGCGCCATCGGCTTTCTCGCCTTCTGGCTGCTGGCCGCCAGCGGCGTCGTGCTCTACGCGCTGTTCGACACCTCGGCCAGCGGCGCCTGGCACTCGATCGACGCGCTGCGCGAGGCGCCGCTCGGGCTCGGTCGACTGCTGCGCGGCGTGCACCGCTACAGCGCCGACCTGATGGTGCTGGCGATGGGCTTGCACGTGCTGCGCGAGTGGCTGCACGGCCACGAGCGCGGGTTTCGGCGCTTCAGCTGGCTGACCGGCGTGCCGCTCGTCGTGTTCGCCTTCGTCGCCGCGATCGTGGGCTTCTGGCTCAACTGGGACGAGCTGGGGCAGTTCTCCGCCATCGCAAGCGCCGAACTCGTCGACGCGCTGCCCTTCCTGCCGACGCCGATGGCGCGCAACTTCATCGGCTCGGCAGCGGTCAGCGACCGCCTGTTCTCGCTGTTCGTCTTCGTGCACATCGGCGTGCCGCTGCTGCTGCTGTTCGGGCTGTGGTTCCACATCCAGCGCATCACGCGCGCCGCGGTGTTTCCGCCGCGGCCGCTGCTGCTGGGCACGCTGGGCACGCTCGCGCTGCTCGCACTCGCCGTGCCGGTCGTGAGCCACGCTCCGGCCGCGCTCGCGCGCGTGCCGGCCGAGCTGCGCATCGACTGGCTGCTGCTCTTTGTGAACCCGCTCACCGCGGCCACTTCGCCGGCCGTCGTGTGGACGCTGCTCACGCTCGTGCTGCTCACGCTGTTCGTGCTGCCGTTCGTGCCTGCGCGCGCCGGGCGCGCCGGGCGCGCCCAGGTGGCGGTGGTCGACCCGGGCAACTGCAGCGGCTGCCAGCGCTGCTTCGCCGACTGTCCGTACGCGGCGATCACGATGGTGCCGCACCCCAACCAGCGCGTCGGGCGGCTGCTTGCCAGCGTCGACGCCGACCTGTGCGCCGGCTGCGGCATCTGCGCCGGCGCCTGTCCGTCGTCGACGCCGTTTCGACATACCGTCGATCTGATCACCGGCATCGACATGCCGCAGCTGCCGGTGGGTGCGCTGCGCGCGCGGCTGCGCCTGGCGCTCGACGCGCAGCGCGCCGCCGGCATCGCGCAGCCGCTGGTCGTCTTCGGCTGCGACCACGGCGCGGCCTGCACAAGCGCCATCGAGGGCGCGCGCGACGCGAGCGCCTTCAGCCTGCTGTGTGCGGGCCAGCTGCCGCCCTCGTTCGTCGAGTACGCGCTGCGCGACGGTGCCGCCGGCGTGCTGGTGGCGCCGTGCCGCGACGGGGGCTGCGAGTTCCGCCTCGGCGCGCTGTGGACCGTGGAGCGCCTGCAAGGCCGGCGCGAGCCGCATCTGCGCGCACGCGTGCCCGCCGAGCGCGTCGAACTGGTGCACGCCGACCGCGGTGACGAGACGCTCGTCGGCGCAGCCCTCGCCCGTCTGCGCACGCGCGTCGGCACCCTCGTCGCCACCGAACCCGAAGCCCCACCTGCCTGGGCGGTCGCCCGGGAGCCCGTCCATGGCTGAGAAAACCGCCCCCTCCTCGCGCACGACGCAGCCCAAGGGCCCGCTGGCCTGGACCGGCCAGGTGCTGCTGTACGGCCTGTTCGCCGCCGCCATCGGCGTGTTCTCGCACTGGCCGCCGTATCACCCGCTGGCCCCCGGCGAGGCGCTGATCAAGGTCAGCTTCATCCACACGGGCAAGCCGGTCGGCGACTGCCGCAGGCTCACCGAGGAGGAACTCGCGCGCCTGCCACCCAACATGCGCACGCCGACCGTCTGCCCGCGCGAGCGCTCGCCGGTGACGGTGCAGGTCGTGCTCGACGGTCGCACGGTGCTCGATCGCACCGCCCTGCCCTCGGGCCTGCACAAGGACGGCGCCTCGGCGATGTATGTGCGCATGACGGTGCCTGCCGGCGAGCAAAAGCTCGCAGTGCGCGTCTCCGACGACGTGCGCGCCCAGGGGCCGACCTACGAACGCGAGGCGAGCGTGAACCTGGTGCCGGGCCAGATCCTGGTGATCGACCTCGACCCGAACCAGGGCGGCATCACGATGCAATGAACGCGCCGACGCCATGAACACGCTCGCCTCCGCCGTCGCGCCGGCGCCATCCGCCGAGGTGCGACCGACCGCCTCCACGCCGGCCGCCTACACGTTGCCGGCGATCGCGTCGGGCCAGCGACGGCTGGCGCGCGCCTGGCTCACGCTGGCGCTGGCGGCGCTGGTGGGCGCAGGGCTCTTCTCGGTGCTGCTGGTGCTGGCACGCACGCCGGGCATCAACGCCTGGCTGCCCGCGGGCGACTTCTTTCGCGTCGCACTGGTGGTGCACGTCGATCTGTCGGTGCTGGTGTGGTTCGTCGCCATCGCCGGGCTGCTGTGGGGCCTGAACCAGCGCGCCGCGCGCAGCCCCGCGGCCGCGGGCGTCGCCTGGGCCGCGCTGGTGCTGGCGGTGCTCGGCGCCGCCGGCATGGCGCTGGCGGCCTTCGTCGACCCGGCGGCGCCGGTGATGGCCAATTACATCCCGGTGCTCGACAGCACGGTGTTTCGCGCCGCGCTCGGCGTGTTCGCCGTCGCCGGCGTGCTGCTCGTCGCGCAGGGGCTCGCCCGGCCGATGCCGCTTGGGCCCGCGCTCGACGGCACCGGCGCGCTGCGCTTCGGGCTCAACGCCAGCGTCGTCGCCGCGGCGGTCGCGCTGCTGGCGTTCGGCTGGTCACTCGCGGTGGTGCCGCGCGCGCTGCCGGCCCAGGCCTACTACGAGATCCTGTTCTGGGGTGGCGGCCACGCGCTGCAGTTCACGTGGACGCTGATCATGCTCGTGGCCTGGCTCGCGCTGAGCCAGGCCTGCGGCGCGCAGGTGCCGCTCAGCCCGCGCGTCGTGCTGCTGCTGTTCGCAGTCGCACTGGCCGGCGTGTTCGTCACGCCGCTGGCCTACGTGCTGCACGACGCGACCAGCGTCGAGCACCGCGCGTTGCACACCTGGGGCATGCGCGTGGGCGGCGGGCTGGCGATCGCGCCGTTCGCACTGGCGGTGCTGCTGGCCCTGGTGCGGCGGTACAGCGCGGCGAACGACACCGATCGGCGACGGCCCCGTTCACCGCTGGCGGGCGGCCAGCGGCCGCTGCGCACCGCGCTGGGCGCCGAACAGCGGCCGCTGCGCGCCGCGCTGCTGGCGTCGATGCTGCTGTTCGTGGTGGGGGGACTGATCGGCCTCACGATCCAGGGCAGCAACGTCAAGATCCCCGCGCACTACCACGGCAGCATCGTCGGCGTGACGCTGGCGGCGATGGGCCTCGTGTTCCACCTGCTGCCGCAGCTGGGCTGGCGCGCGCCGGCAGGGCGGCTGGCGGTGGCGCAGCCGTGGCTGTACGGTGTCGGGCAGTTGATGCACATCGTCGGCCTCGTGTGGTCGGGCGGCTACGGTGTGCAGCGCAAGGTGGCCGGCAGCGAGCAGGTGCTGCGCAGCAGCGGCGAGATCGCCGGCATGGGCCTGATGGGACTGGGCGGACTGCTGGCCATCGCCGGCGGGCTGCTGTTCGTGGTCGTGGTGTGGCGCGCGATGCGCGCGCAAAGTTGAGCGGCATTCGATGGTCAAGCTGATCCAGCGCGCGCTGCGCGCCGCCTTCATGGGCGCCGAGGCGGTGTTCAACCGCGCCTTCGGCGACCGCATGAACCCGCTGTACCACCTGGGCGCCACGGCGTTCATGCTGTTCTGGGTCGTCGGCGCGACCGGCCTCGTGCTCTACGCCTTCTTCGACACCAGCGTGACGGGCGCGTACCGCTCGGTGGAGACGATCGAGCACGGCGCCTTCGGCCTGGGCGGCGTGCTGCGCGCGGTGCACCGCTACGCCTCGGATGCCATGCTGCTCACGATGGTGGTGCACCTGCTGCGCCACTACGCCTTCGACCGCCTGCGCGGCTACCGCTGGTTCTCGTGGGTGACCGGCGTCGCCCTGCTGTGGCTGGTCTACGTGGCCGGCGTCAACGGCTACATGCTGCCGTGGGACCGCGTCGCCCAGTTCGTCACGCAAAGCAGCTTCGAGTGGCTCGACTGGCTGCCCGGCTTCGGCGGCACGCTGAGCCGCAACTTCATCGTCGACGCGCACGTGAGCAACCGCCTGTTCTCGCTGTTCGTCTTCATCCACATCGGCGTGCCGCTGGTGACGCTGCTGCTGATGTGGATCCACGTGCAGCGCGTGCCCAAGGCGTCGACCAACCCGCCGCGGCCGATCGCCGTGGCGATGCTGGTGATGCTCGTCGTCCTGTCGCTGCTGGTGCCCGTCGCCAGCCAGGGTCCGGCGGCCCTGTCGACGATGCCCGAGCGGCTGTCGATCGACTGGTTCCTGCTCACCATCTTCCCGCTCTTCTACGCCTGGCCCATGTCCTGGATCTGGGCGCTGGTGGTCGGCGGCTCGCTGCTGCTGTACCTGCTGCCCTGGCTGCCGCCGCGGCGCGCCGGACAGGCCAACCAGCTCACGATGCACCCGGGTGCCGCGCGCGTGACGGCGCGCGCCGGCGAGACGCTGCTCGACGCCGGCCTGCGCGCCGGCCTGGCGCTGCCCTTCGACTGCCGCTCGGGTGGCTGCGGCGTGTGCCTGTGCACGGTGCATCATGGCCGCGTCGACCTGGGCAACTACCAGCCGGCCGTGCTCACCGAGGCGATGCGCGCGCGCGGCCAGGCGCTGATGTGCTGCGCCGTCGCGCTCGACGACGTGGAACTCGAGGTCGACGGCGTCGAGTCGCTCGCGCCGGGCGAGGCGAGCCGGCCGCCGCAGCGCTACACGGCCGTGGTGCAGAGCATGGAGCGCCTGTCGCCGATCCTGATGCGCCTGCACATCGCGCTGCCCCCGGGCCAGCGGTTGCCCTTCGTCGCCGGCCAGTACCTGAACATCATCCTCGACGATGGCGCCAAGCGCGCGTTCTCGTTCGCCAACCCGCCGGCCGATCCTGCGGCCACGCCGTCGACGGCGGGCGACGTGATCGAACTGCACGTGCGCCTGATCCCGGGTGGGCGCTACACCACACACGTGTTCGAGCACATGAAGGTCGGCGACACGGTGCAGTTCGAGGCGCCTCTGGGCCGCTTCACGCTCGCCGACAGCCAGCGCCCGATCCTGTTCGTGGCCGGCGCGACGGGCTTCGCGCCGATCAAGAGCATCGTCGAGGACGCCTTCCGCCGCGGCATCCGCAGGCCGATGACGCTGTACTGGGGCGTGCGCACGAGCGAGGATCTGTACCTGCTGGACCTGGTCGATCGCTGGCAGCGCGAGCAGCCGAACTTCCACTTCGTGCCGGTGCTCTCCGACGTCGAGGCCGCCGCCGGCTGGACCGGACGTCGCGGCCTGGTGCACCAGGCGATGCTGGCCGACCACCCCAGCCTGGCCGGCTTCGAGGTCTACGCCTGCGGCTCGGTGCGCATGGTCGAGGCGGCGGTGCCCGACTTCCTGGCGCACGGCCTGGCCGAGGAGTTCTGCTTCTCCGACGCCTTCGTGCCGACACGCGCCGCCACGCCGCCGCCCACATCGCAGCCGGCCGCGGCGGACTGAGGGCACAGTCGAGGCGGCCGAACGGTCGGACGGTTAAAGGGCTAGAGGGCTAGAGGGCTAGAGGGCTAGAGGGCTAGAGGGCCGAAGGGCCGAAGTCTCGCGGGGCCGACTGCGCGAAGCCGCAAGCCGCAAGCCGCAAGCGCCCGGCCGTCGCGCAGCCGCAGCGGCAGCGGGCCACGCCTTGCGGCAGCGCCCGTGGCGATCAACCGGGCCGGCCGTCGACGCGCGGGCGCCCGAGCCAGCTGCCGTAGCGCAGTGCCCAGCCGCCGCAGCCCGCGGCCCAGGCACCGATGGCCAGCAGCGTCAGCACGGCAGCGCCGGCCAGCCACAGCGCCGCGGCCACGCGCAGCAGCACGGCGGCCTGCACGATCAGGTAGAGCGTCCAGGCCGTGTTGTCGGCGGCCAGCGGCCGTCCGCTGTGGCCGGCAGTCACGCGCGTGATCATCGCGATCAGCGTGCAGCCCAGGTAGCCCATCGTCAGCGCATGCAGCGGCGCCAGCCCGAGTGAGGCCTGCGGCCCGAGCCACAGCACGCGCGCCTGCGAGCACGCCGCCAGCGCCAGCGCGAGGCCGAACCACACGAAGCCGCCGTGCAGCATCGCCAGCAGCCGGATGCGCAGGCTCTGCACCATGCCCCAGCGCCAGGCCAGCCACAGCATCAGCACCGCGGCCGGCGCCTGCACGAGCAGCAGCGCGACGCGCAGCGCCGCCGGCAGCGGCCACCACAGCACCTCGGCCACCGCACCCAGCCCCGACACGCCCAGCGTCAGCAGCATCACGTTGAGCAGCCAGTACGGGCGCCACGCATCGAGCGTGGGCACGGCACTGGCGCTGAAGAACGGGATCATGCGGTGCGACACCGTCGTGAACACCGGGGCGAGGAAGCCCCAGATCGCCAGCTGGATGGCGGCACGCGCGTGGTCGAACTCGCCCAGCGCAAGCGCGAGCGCCGCGCACACCATGGCCACGGCACCGATGCCCATGACGACGGCGACGGTACGCGGATGGCGCTGGTCGGCCGCGACGCTGGCGCGGATGTAGCCCCAGAAGCGGTACTGGGTCGTGATCCAGCCCGCAGCGACGATGGCCACGCCGAGCGCGGCCAGCGCGGCGCTCGCGTGGAACCCGACCAGCGCCAGCGGCCAGCCGGCGAGCATCGTGATCACCGGGCGCACCAGGTGCTCGGTCGTCGCATCGGGCAAGCCGAGCCAGCGCGGCCCGGCGGTGAACAGGAACCCGATCATGAACAGCGGCATGAATCCGAGCGCGAACGCCAGGCCGTGCGCGACCGCAGGCGGCACCGCCCAGGGCACGGCGACCGACGCCTCGCGTGCGACCAGGGCCAGCAGCCACCAGAGGGCGGTCACGGCCAGCATCACCGCCGCGGCGAAGAAGCCCAGCCGATGCGGCGCGCTCGCAAGCCGCGCCAAGTGCCAGGCGTTCGGCCGCTCCGCGGCCGCGCCTGCGCGCGCGCTGTCGTGCAGCGCCGCAGTGCTCGGCGCCGGGGCGGCGGGTTGGGGTTGGGGTGTGGATGGCATCGATGGCGTGTGCGGCGCGTGGCGCGCCCGTGGCGGGGGTGTCGCGCACGCCTGCGGCCGATGCCGGGCGTGCGCGAGCGTGGGCTCCGATTGTGACCGCGAGCGATCAACCCCATCCCGCTCGCGCGCGTGGCCGCCGCGCCAGCGGCGCCCGCGCGCCGTGCGTCGCGCACACTCGGGGCGCCGGCGCGAAGCCGAATAGCATCACGGCCGCGTCGCGCCCGCCCGGCCACGCGCGGCACGGGCAAGCCCGGCGCGCATCGTCGCTCGTGCCGCGATGCCAGGCGAAGACCACGAACGAGCACCGGAGACGAGACGTGACGCCCACCGCGAAGCCGAGCGCATGAGACTGCCCTACGAGTGGCAGATCGGCTGGCGTTACACGCGCGGCGGGCGCGGCGCCGGCGCGGGGCGCAACGGCTTCGTCTCGTTCATCAGCGGCGTCTCAGTGCTCGGCATCGCGCTCGGCGTGGCGGCGCTGATCATCGTGCTGTCGGTGATGAACGGCTTCCAGAAGGAGGTGCGCGAGCGCATGCTCGCCGCCGTCGCGCAGGTCGAGATCTCGCGCGCCGACGGCGCGGCACTCGCCGACTGGCGCGCCACCGCCGCGCTGGCGATGCGCGAGCCGAGCGTGCGCGGCGCCGCGCCCTTCGTCGCCTCGCAGACGCTGCTCGGCCACGGCGAGGCGCTGCGCGGCGCGCTGCTGCGCGGCATCGACCCGGCGCAGGAGGTCCAGGTGACGCCGCTGGCGGCGCGCCAGCGCACGCTCTTCGCGCAACTGCAGCCGGGGCGCTGGCGCATCCTGCTCGGCAGCGAACTGGCGCGCGCGCTCGGCGCGCGCGCGGGCGACAAGGTCACGGTGATGGCACCGACGGGCGACATGACGCCGGCGGGCATCGTGCCGCGCCTGCGGCAGTTCACGCTCGCCGGCACCTTCGAGTCGGGCTACTACGAATACGACAGCACGCTGGCGATGGTGGCGCTGGACGACGCCGCGCGTCTGCTGCGCACGGGCGGCGCCACCGGCGTGCAGCTGCGCCTGGCCGATGCCGAACTCGCGCGCCATGCCGGCACGCAACTGCAGGCGGCGTTCGGCGGGCAGTACAAGGTGCTCGACTGGACGCGCGTGCACCGCGGCTGGTTCGACGCCGTGCAGCTCGAAAAGCGCCTGATGTTCATCATCCTCGCGCTGATCGTGGCGGTGGCCGCGTTCAATCTCGTCGCCACGCTGGTGATGACGGTGACCGACAAGCGCGCCGACATCGCCATCCTGCGCACGCTGGGCGCGACGCCGTGCTCGATCATGGGCGTGTTCGTCGTGCAGGGCGCCGCCGCCGGGCTCGTCGGCACCGCGGCCGGCCTCGCGCTGGGGCTGGTGGTGGCCTTTCACGTCGACGTCATCGTGCCGGCCATCGAGCGCGCGCTCGGCATCGCCTTCCTGCCCGGCGACGTCTACCTCGTGACACGCATGCCGAGCCAGCCGATGGCCTCGGACATCGTCCCGGTCGTGCTGCTGGCCACGCTGCTGGCGTTCGCCGCCACCCTGTACCCGAGCTGGCGCGCCAGCCGCATCGACCCTGCCGAGGCGCTGCGCCATGACTGAGGCCCTGCACGATCCCGCATCCGTCCTCGTCGCCCGTCGGCTGCAGCGGCGGTTTCGCGAAGGCAGCGGCAGCGACGCGCTCGACGTCACCGTGCTCTCGGGCCTCGACCTCGAGGTGCGCCGCGGCGAGACGCTGGCCGTCGTCGGTGCCTCGGGCTCGGGCAAGAGCACGCTGCTGCACCTGCTGGGCGGGCTCGACCGGCCGAGCGCCGGTCGCGTCGAACTGATGGGGCGCGACTTCGCACACATGAGCGCCGCCGAGCAAGGGCGCTGGCGCAACCTGCACCTGGGCTTCGTCTACCAGTTCCATCATCTGCTGCCCGAGTTCAGCGCGCTCGACAACGTGGCCATGCCGCTGCGCATCCGGCGCCTGTCGTTGGCGGCGGCGCGCGAGCGCGCGGCCGCACTGCTCGAGCGCGTCGGGCTCGCCGCGCGCACGAGCCATCACCCCGGGCAACTGTCCGGCGGCGAGCGCCAGCGCGTGGCGGTGGCGCGCGCGCTGGTCGCCGAGCCGGCCTGCGTGCTCGCCGACGAGCCCACCGGCAACCTCGACCGCGCCACCGCGGCGCAGGTGTTCGAGCTGATGCTCGGCCTGGCGCGCGAGCGCGGCACGGCCTTCGTCGTCGTCACGCACGACCCGGCGCTGGCCGCGCGCTGTACGCGCGTGCTCGAACTGGGGCGCTGAGGCGATGGCGACGCTGCCCTACGAGTGGCAGATCGGCTGGCGCTTCCTGCGCGGGCGGCGGCGCGCCGGACGGCGCAACGGCTTCGTCTCCTTCATCGCCGGCGTCGCCGTGCTCGGCATCGCGCTCGGCGTGGCGGCGCTCGTGGTCGTGCTGTCGGTGATGAACGGCTTCGAGCACGAGGTGCGCGCGCGCATGCTCGACGTCATCCCGCACGTCGAGCTCGTCGCCGCCGACGGCCGCGCCCTGGCCGATCCGCAGCGCACGATGCACGAGGCGCTGGCCACGCCCGGCGTCGTGGCGGCGGCGCCGTTCGTCGCCGCGCAGGTGCTGATCGGGCGCGGCGACACGCTGCGCGGCGCGCTGCTGCGCGGCGTCGAGCCCGCGGCCGCGGCGCGCGTGACCACCCTGGCCGCACGCCTG